>NZ_SCOH01000002.1 GCF_005503445.1 Chitinivorax sp. B
AATTGCCCGCCACCTTACCGCCTGAACTCGCGGCCCGCTGGCCCCACGTGAAGACGCTTATTGAAGTGAGCAGTGAGCGCACCGAGGGCGGCCGAAGCTGCAGCGACGCACGCCGGTACCTGAGTTCCCTGCCGGTGGACGCCAGGCAGGCAGCCCATGCGGTTCGCCGTCACTGGGGCATCGAGAATGAACTGCACTGGGTACTCGACGTAGTCTTCCGTGAGGACGAGCTGCGTGTGGCTGACCCGGAGGGTGCGGCGCAGCTGGCGTTATTCAACCGCGTGGCACTGAGCGTGATCCGGCAGCATACCAAGCGCAAGGATAGTGTCGCGGGCAAACGACAGCGGGCAGCATGGGATCCGCGCTTCAGGACTGAGCTTTTATTTGACTAAACAAGGAGTAAAGTTCGATCCCGCCCTGGGAGCAATAGTAAAACAACAACTTGCAATTGGTTAAGGCACCTCTGCACAAATCGGATTTTGACAGATTCTTCAATCTTAAGTGCTTGAATTTACTAGGTGCTGTTTTTCGATTTTTGATTCGTGCAGAGATGCCTTAAGTTAAATATTTAAATAGAATGACTTAACTTTGCCTACTGTCGCTGTACTCGGCAAGGATACTTCTCCATACAATATGAATAACCTCCCTGTTTATGGATTAAGTCCGTGTTTCGACGCACTGCAGTTCCGCTAGTCTAATACAGGTCGCTGACAATCATGGGAGCCCATGACTTGCCAAAGTACAATTCATCTGCTTGTTCATTAGAGCAAGCAAGGTACATTAGATATGTCTATACTCGATATAAAAAGATTAAGTAAACTCAATTTCTTAGCCCTACTTGCTTTTGGGCATGACATCACTGCTGTTGCAATCGCGTGGTATCTATCGTTCTGGCTACGCTTCAATCTCACCTTGCCAGAACCATTTTCCACCACAGTTTGGCACTCTATGCTATTAGCACTGGTGATCTATTCAATTTTTTTCTGGAAATTTGGTCTATATCGCGGTATCTGGCGCTATGCCAGCTTACCAGACCTGAAAAATATCCTGGCAGCCATTACCATTGCAACCATGGCAACCTTTCTGGTGGTCTATATGTTACAGGTCAGCCATATACCACGGTCTGTTGCGATTCTCAATCCATTGCTGCTGGTGTGTTTGATGGGTGGTAGTCGCGCACTCTATCGATCATGGAAAGATCGGGCACAGTACAATGCCGATCGGGAACCTATTTTAGTACTAGGAGCAGGAGCCGCCGCTTCAAAACTGCTATGGGATCTTTCACGCCACCCCAAGTGGCGTGTAGTGGGACTTCTAGATGATGACCCGGCTAAACATCAACGGGAAATATATGGTGTTAAGGTATTGGATCCTATTATCCATTTACCAACATGGACAAAGCGTATGCGGGTTTCAACCTGCCTGATAGCTGCACCATCCGCTACGCCTAGTGAGCGGGAACGTATGCTGAGAGTCTGCGAGGCAGCCGCAGTGAAAGTACTGACAGTTCCATCCTTGGATGATTTGCTTTCAGGTAATATCTCCATTTCTGCAGTACGAGAGGTGGAAATTGACGATCTCCTTGGCCGCCACCCTGTTGATTTGGATATTGCAGGTTTGAAACATTTGATCACCGATAAAGTGGTATTGGTCAGTGGCGCTGGCGGATCCATTGGCTCCGAACTTAGCCGTCAAATCTTGAAATTCCGCCCTAAGCGACTGCTGCTGCTTGAACTGAATGAATTCGCGCTGTATCGAATTGAACAGGAATTTGAGAAAAATCATCGCGATGAACTCATCGATTATCTGGTAGGGGATGTCAAGGACAAAGCTCGGCTGGATGACATCATGTCCCGTTTCAAGCCATCTCTTGTATTCCATGCCGCAGCCTATAAGCACGTTCCATTGATGGAAAGCTGCAACGCATGGGAAGCAGTACGTAACAATGTATTTGGTACTTACTGTCTAGCCATGGCAAGTATGGAATATGGTGTAAGTAAGTTTGTGCTGATTTCAACAGACAAAGCAGTTAACCCGACAAACGTGATGGGTGCCTCCAAACGCATGGCTGAAATGGTCTGCCAAAGTTTGCAAGGCCACCATGATACTGAGTTTGTTATTGTTCGCTTCGGCAATGTATTGGGCAGCAATGGAAGCGTCGTGCCTAAATTCCGTGAACAGATTGAGCGCGGTGGTCCAATTACCGTCACCCACCCAGAAATCACCCGCTACTTCATGTCGATTCCTGAAGCTGCACAACTTGTGTTGCAGGCAGGTGTAATGGGTACAAAAGGACAGATTTTTGTATTGGACATGGGGAAACCCATCAAAATCGTTGATCTGGCAAAAGAAATGATCCGTCTTTCAGGTTTTGATGAAGAGCAAATTCCAATCCAGTTTACTGGGCTGCGTCCTGGTGAAAAATTATACGAAGAATTGCTCGCAGATGACGAGCATACACTCCCTACCCCACACCCTAAACTGAGAATCGCCAAGGCTAGAACAGCAGAACATCAATGGCTGGAAATGACTGTCTCGTGGATTACCCAAACCCGTCGCCCGTCGCCCCAAGAGTTGCGTTCCAGCCTGCAAGCATTGGTCAATGAGTATCAGCCCAGCAAGGAAGCCACCCGAGCCTTCGTTAACTGAACAGACGGGTTGCCAGTAACAGGCAACCCGTCTAAAATGTCGCCTCTGCTGAACGCGGGTGTAGTTCAATGGTAGAACGGCAGCTTCCCAAGCTGCATACGACGGTTCGATCCCGTTCACCCGCTCCATCTCCCTGTCACTTTAATTATCCTCTTCGTTTTCGTACCGTACCGCATCTGAGCAATACATCTCCAGATTCGGATGGTGCAATGCACCACAAAAGTCAGATTCGCTGTCTACAATGCCTATTGCAGTCAAGTACCGGCATCCCATAATGCAGTCCTGAACTATCGATATCCGCCTTCCGAATATTGCATTTACTGACTGGCAACTTGGCATGCTGTCGGCGGCCAAGTGATACACGATAGAACAGGGTCACCTTGTACGAGGAGTGATCATGGCAGGCAAAGCAGCTTCATCCCGTAGTCAAAGAACCGCACTGCTGATTGGTGGTGGTGCGCCTAATTCCAGTTTGATGGCCGGTGCCTTAGTGGCCTTCATTGAGCACAACATGCAGTTTGATGTCATTTCTGCATCGGGAGCTGGTGCATTAATGGGCTTGCTTTATCAAGCTCCCAAAGACGGTGATGCGATCAAGGCACTCAAGGCTTGGTCGTCGGTTGGCGTATCTAACGCTATTTATGATGTCTTCCCGGTCAATTACAAAGTATTTATGAAACCAGGTCCTGCAGCTGAGTGGTATCGGGCAATGTTGGCACAAAACCCCATTACACGACCTATCGTCAGTGATTGGTCTGGCGACGGACTATCTGGCGTAGTCGGAGATTGGTTACGCTTGATATTGGCCACGTTTTCGCCAACCGACCTTAGCAGCCGAAGCTTGGGGCTGTGTGCTCATCTCCCGTTTGCCGAGCAGGTAATTGATTTTTCTGCAATTGCCAAAATAAAACCAGAATTCTATATAAACGCATATAACGTTACCAGATCGGAAATGGAAATCTGGGGAAAACACGAGATCACGCCTGCCCACCTACGATGCGCGTTCTCGTTCCCAATGATCTACCCGCCATTCCATTTGGATGGCAATGACTATATTGAAGGTGCAGCAATCGACACATTGAATTTCAAAGCTCTGGTATCTGACGACGACAATCGGCCAGGCTGCGAGCGTGACGTCGATACGCTGGTGATCTTTGACATTCTTGGGGCAGACAAACTGATACGTACACCGAGAAATCTCTACGATGCCTGGGTACAATCAATCATCACACCATTAGTTGAAATTGCCAAAGACGACATCCGACTGTTTGAACTTTGCCATAATGTAGATCAGCAGACAGGCAAACCCAAACGCAAGCTACTCAAGGTGGACCTGATGGGAAGCATTCCACATGCTTACTGGCCGGAGATCATGGACTGGTCAAATTCCAACCTAAAGTATCTGTATGAGGTTGGATATCAGGCAGGTGTACGCTTCTGCCAGGAGCATCCAGAATTATTGCCTCAATTTACACCGCCACGCTCAACCAAGCAGGAAGCCTTGGCAACCATGGCCCAGTAAGCAGCAATCCAATTTGTGATGGAAACACCAAACCCGCGTGGTTTTGCTCGGCATGTCACGATCGAAGCCGGCAAATGTGTGTTTCCATTACAAACTGGCATGTACAACACACACGTGATCAAGCCCTGCATTCCCACTCCAAAGCACGTCCATTGAAACACATGTATCAGATGGTTCCAACCCAATGGCATGTATCTCAATTTGCCTAAGACATATCGTTGACAAGGTCATCGTATAGTAATACCAGTCTAACACTCGACCAAAGCAAAGAGAGGACCAGATGCGGAAGTATGTTTTCGGGGCATTGCTACTGCAATGCCTTCCTCTGTGCATTGCAATTTACATGCTTATCTGCCAAGGAACACTATTTGGTGCAGCAGTAGTAGCAATATTGGGTGGCATTATTCTGACTTGCAATTTGTTTTGGCTGGAGAAAAACATTTGCAAGCCAGTTCATTGCCTTATCGAGACGGTCGCAGACATGGCTGAGCGACACCCCCAAAACTTGGCATTACCCATACCAATGCCGGGCGGACAGTTCAATCCTATTGCAGTAGCATTCAATCACTTCCGAATAGGGTTGGCCGACACCCTGCAAGTCACACGACACGACAATATCAAGCTTTCAATTGAAGCCGCCCAGGTTGGTAAGCAGATAAAAGATGCCAACCTTAAGGCGCAAGAACAACGTGCTTTGGCTCAAGGTATCTTTGCATTGACCGAACAATCCAACCATGAGGTCGATAATGTCAAAAGCAGCATTAGCGTCATTGCAGGCTTTACCCAAGATTTAGCCATTGGTGCAGAATCCACACAGAGTGACATGTCGATCGCCAACGACAACGCGATGAAAGCTGCCAATGTTATGCACGGATTTACTGCCAGTATTGGCAAACTTTTGGAAGATACCGAAACCATTATCAGCAGCGTTGGTGAAATCCGTGAAATTTCAGATCAAACCAACCTGCTTGCATTGAATGCAGCCATCGAAGCAGCCCGTGCGGGTGAAGCAGGACGAGGCTTTGCTGTGGTGGCCGACGAAGTGCGAAAGTTGGCTGAACGAACACGTGGCCTGGCAGAAAATGTCACCGACAAGGCTCAGCGTATCCACCTACAATCCCAAGAAACCTCCACGTCTGCCACTTCCATCGCTACGAATATCAGTCGAACCAGTGAAGTACTAAGTGCAGCTACCACACAACTCACCCAATTTGCCAACGGCAGTCAACGTGTCAATACCGAGATTGATAGCATCTGCGGTGCGATTGACGCCCTGTCAGCGAACAATCATGAGGTTCACCGAAATGTTGGCTCGATGAACGAGCTGACAAGCGATATGTCAATGTTGATGCAGAGTTGCTATGACACTTCACTGGATCTGATCAATGCTGCCGAACACGTCATGCGCAAGCTAGGGCGATTCCACCTTGGTGATCATGCTTTCGATCGCATCATCAAGCAATTAGATGAGGCGCGCCTACAATGTGAGGGCATGCTGGACAGACTAGCCAATGACGGACACAACTTGTTTGATAAGCAATATAAGGTGATTCAAGGTACTAACCCACTTCAGTATCATGTCAGCTATGACACTGCTTTCGAAAAGCTATTTCGACCCTATTACGACCAACTTACAACTTCGATATCAGGATGTGATCTTGCAGTTATGGTAACGGCTGATGAAACCTACCCTCCTACCCATGTCAGCAAATACTGTGAAACGCAAACCCACGATGTTTCGCACAATACTGCATATAGCCGCGACAAACGCTTTCATAACAGCAATCCAATGCTCTACAAATGTGGCAAAGATCAAGGTGACTTCCTGTTCCAGGCTTATGTGCGCGATATTGGGGACATCTTTGCATTACTCTCTGTTCCGATTTTCCACAGGGGGCGACATTGGGGTGGTTTTATGTTTAGCTTGCAACATCAGGCGCTACTGCAACCAATGCCACCCAAATAGAAGAATAACCTATTCATTTGTTTTTTATTGGGAATGTCTGAAGCCAGACTATATTGACCAGAAAAAAAACCCATGCATTGCATGGGTTTTTTGTTTTCTGGCAATACCGATCAATTCAACTTGCCATGGCACTGCTTATATTTCTTACCTGATCCACAAGGACATGGATCATTTCTACCAACTAATGAATATTCGTTCGCCTCGGCACTTGCCACGGCAACAGTCTCGTCACTTGGTGACGCATAGGATGAGCCAAAATCGGCGTGGCGCATCTGCATGTTATCTGGTTCGTGCAACGATTCCTCAACAGCCTCGACATCTTCCTGGCCACGAATTTGAACAGTCATGAGGATTTGTGTTACATCACGTTTCACACGATCCAACATAGCTGCAAACAGGTCGAACGCCTCGCGCTTATATTCTTGCTTCGGGTTTTTCTGGGCATAGCCACGCAAATGAATACCCTGGCGCAGGTGATCCAATGCTGCCAAGTGCTCACGCCACGCATGATCCAGATTCTGCAACATCACCGCACGCTCAAACTGGTGCATTGATGAGGCACCAACCATTTCTACCTTGGCAGCATATTGCTTATGGGACTCATCCACAATTCGCTGCAGCATCCCCATCGGGTCCAAGTTCTGATCCGCTTTCAACCATTCCTGAACAGGCACCTCAAGCAACAGGTCGCTTGCCAATGCTTTTTCCAGCCCCGGTATATCCCATTGCTCTTCAATACTCTGTGGTGGAACATAAGTATCAAAAGTTGACTGGATAACACCCTCGCGCATACCTGTAATGGTTTCCGAAATGTCTTCAGCTTCCAATAATTCATTACGCTGCTGATAGATCACTTTACGTTGGTCGTTTGCCACATCATCATATTCAAGCAATTGCTTACGGATATCGAAATTACGGCCTTCTACCTTACGTTGAGCATTCTCAATGGCTCGTGTCACCCAAGGATGCTCAATCGCCTCACCTTCAGGCATCTTCAAGCGGTCCATGATCATGGCTACGCGGTCACCGGCAAATATACGGAGTAAAGGATCTTCCAGCGACAGATAGAAACGGCTTGAACCTGCATCCCCCTGGCGACCCGAACGGCCACGCAATTGATTATCGATACGACGCGACTCGTGACGTTCCGTACCTACAATATGTAAACCACCAGCATGTAAAACCTGATCATGCAAGGCTTGCCACTCGCTTTTCAGTTGCTCAATCTTGGCTGCTTTTTCCGAATCAGAAAGCTTCTGATCTGCCTCAGCAAATGAAATCTGCTTTTCAAGATTGCCTCCCAGCACAATGTCCGTACCACGACCAGCCATGTTGGTTGCAATAGTGATCGTACCCGGTCGGCCAGCCTCAGCAACTATCTGCGCTTCGTTCTCATGCTGCTTGGCGTTCAATACCTGGTGCTTGAGCCCTTCGGCGGTCAACATTTTCGACAACAACTCAGACGCTTCAATTGAGGTGGTGCCAACCAAAACAGGCTGGCCCCGACTCTGGCAATCTTTGATGTCGAGGATAATGGCCTTGAATTTCTCATTGACACTGCGATATACCTGATCCAACACGTCCTTACGTGCAATCGGACGATGGGTCGGGATCACAACAGTTTCCAGACCATAAATTTGCTGGAACTCATAAGCTTCAGTGTCAGCAGTACCAGTCATGCCCGCCAACTTACCATACATGCGGAAGTAATTCTGGAAAGTGATCGAAGCAAGAGTCTGGTTTTCCTTGTTGATGGTTACACCTTCTTTGGCCTCAACCGCCTGATGAAGTCCATCTGACCACCGACGTCCAGGCATCAGGCGTCCAGTAAATTCATCAACAATAATGATTTCATCATTTTGCACCACATAGTGCTGGTCGCGGTGGAACAAGCTGTGTGCACGCAACGATGCATACAGATGGTGCATTAACGTAATATTTGCCGCAGAATAAAGGCTGTCACCCACAGCAATCATGCCGGCTTCAGTCAGCAGTTGTTCGGCATGCTCATGGCCTGTCTCAGAGAGGCTGACTTGATGCGCCTTCTCGTCCACCCAATAGTCTCCCGGGCCTTCTTCCGTCTCCTGACGGATCAACTGTGGGGCAATGCCATTCATACGCTGATAAAGATCAACGTTATCGTCAGCCTGACCAGAAATGATCAGTGGCGTACGGGCTTCATCGATCAGAATCGAATCAACTTCATCGACAATTGCATAATTCAGACTTCGCTGCACCCGCTCATTAGGTGAATACACCATGTTGTCGCGCAAATAGTCGAAGCCGAATTCGTTATTCGTACCGTATGTAATATCCGATGCATAAGCCGTTTGCTTGGTATCGTGATCCATTTGACTCAGATTGATACCGACAGACAAACCAAGGAAATTGTACAAACGCCCCATCCATTCCGCATCGCGGCGCGCCAGATAGTCGTTGACAGTAATGACGTGAACACCCTTACCGGAAATTGCATTCAAGTAGGCAGGCAATGTCGCTACCAGCGTCTTACCTTCACCTGTACGCATTTCAGAAATCTTGCCGTAATGTAGAACCATCCCACCAATCAGTTGCACATCAAAGTGACGCATCTTCAGCACACGCTTGGATGCTTCACGGCAAACCGCAAAGGCTTCCGGTAACAAATCATCCAGCGATTCGCCCTTCTGATGTCGGGCCTTGAACTCCTCTGTCTTGGCCTGCAATTCGGCATCGGTCAGCTTGGCGATGCCCTCTTCCAGAGCATTGATACGCGCGACCGTCTGACGATATTGCTTGATCAGCCGATCATTCCGGCTACCGAAAATTTTCTTCAGGACGTTGGCAATCATGGGCGTTTCTTGTCTGGCCTTAAACAAACGGCCAATTGATCTTATCGTTCATAAAAGGCAAGGGGAGGTAGAACCCGCCCCCTTGCCGTGAAAATCTATGGGATAACGAACAAATTCATCCCAAATGCATTTTGCATGTTATTGCAAAACCTGGGCATCTTACCATAGCTACTGATCCCCGCGCACCCGCCAGCCAGTTAACGCCTATGCTGTCCACTGGTTGACACTTGGCGATATAGTACAAGCCCAGCTAAGATGTGGATACTCAGTGGAATATTCAAGTCTTATGCCGCAATTAAAGGATTGGCTGCCCAGCAGCGAGATGTCAGTTTTCAAACAAACCCAACGCATGTTGGCCACCCAACGCCAAGTTGCGTCATTGTTACCTTACGGCGGAAAAGGATTACAGGTGGTTCGATGGGATGGCAGCGTGTTGGTTTTGTTTGCCGAGAATGCGGCCATTGCTACACGTGTCAGACAACAAACCCCTAGTCTGCTGAAAAAAATGCGCGAAGCGGGTTATGAAGCATCTGATATTCGTGTCAAAGTTACGGTAAATGAAGAGCGGGCAATCAAAGCTAAACAGGCACTTATGAGTGATGCAGCCCTGAACAGTCTTGCCCAATTGGCAGACACCGTTCAAGCACCGGAATTGAAAGATAAACTGAACACATTGCTACAACGCCAGTTACATCAACGTTAAGCACAGAGCATTCTTGTATCGCAGTGGAACTGGATTCATATCAGCCTACCGAGCAGGTAGTATGCAACATACAACAAACCTACCAGCAAGCCAGTTTTGATCAAACGTTTTGCTAGTAGTACGTATCCAGGCTGCCGAGTGAGTACTCCCAATAACACCAATACAATGCTTACCACAGCTACGACAATAACAATTAGTCGCAGCCAACCCACGGTCATCAGACCAATGTGGGTTGCAAACGGTGGAACGAGTTGGGCACTTGCTCAGGCTTGTCAAAAGTTACCCACTCCCAAGCAGAGGCATCCGCCAATAGCGCCCGCAACAGCTTATTGTTCATCATATGACCGGATTTGAACCCTGAGAATGCACCAATCAACGGGTGCCCTAAAATATACAGATCCCCTATCGCATCCAGCACTTTATGACGGACAAACTCGTCTTCATAACGCAGTCCATCTCCATTCAGTACACGATACTCATCCAGAACAATTGCGTTGTCGAAACTTCCACCACGGCCCAAACCCATTTCACGCATCATCTCGACCTCATGCATGAAACCAAAGGTACGAGCCCGGCTAATTTCCGTCACAAAGCTCGTATCGGCAAAATCAATGGTGACCGATTGGCTGGATTTACTGATGGCGGGGTGACGAAATTCGATAGTCAAGGAAACCTTGTACCCATTATGGGGCTCTAGCTTGACCCATTTGTCGCCATCGCGTATTTCTACTGCTTTCAACACCCTGACAAACCGTTTCGGTGCTAGCTGCTCCACAATACCTGCTTGTTGGAGTAAATAGACAAACGTTGCCGCGCTACCATCCATGATCGGCGTTTCTTGAGCATTGATATCAATATAGAGATTGTCCAGACCTAAGCCCGCAAAAGCTGACATCAAATGTTCAATCGTGGCGACCCGTACACCATCTTTCACAAGCGTTGAAGATAGACGCGTATCGTTGACCAAATCCGGCGTCACCCGAAACTCTGGAACAGCGGGTAGATCAACACGACGAAACACCAAACCAGTGTTGACCGGCGCAGGCCACAAATGCAGCGTGACACGATCCCCGGAGTGGAGCCCAACACCACTAGCTTTAACGGGTTGCTTGAGTGTACGTTGCTGAATCATGGTAAGCGTCGATGCAAACTATTCGAAAGGACATGAAAGTCTAGCATATCGGTCTACTCACCCCAATTGAGTATTACTATTACATTCATCACCTGTTCAGCTAAAAAGCTGGGCTAGGTCGCCGCTGCAATGGTAATTCGATTTCGGCCCGCTCGCTTTGAAGCGTACAATGCCTCATCAGCTGCATTGATCAACTCTTCAACTGAATCAAAACCTGGATAGGCAGACACACCAGCACTAAACGTGATATTGAAACGGGTATCACGATATGGGTGTTCGATCAGGGCAAAATCTCCACGAATCCGGTCCAGCACCAATCGAGCCTGCTCTGCATCCACACCAACCAAACCGATCACAAACTCTTCGCCACCATAACGGCCAATAATATCGCTCTTACGTAATCGCTGTTTGAGCAACCAGGCCAAACTTCGAATGATTTGATCTCCCACAGGGTGACCGTAGGTATCATTCACTTTCTTGAAATGATCGATATCTAACATCGCTACCGCCAACCGGCCATTTTCCCGCAGAGCGTAATTCAATGCAGCATCCAACGATGTTTTTGTACTGGTATGATTGAGTAAGCCCGTCAGACTGTCGTGAAACATTGAACGCCGCAACATGCGATAGCGCTCAATTTTGCTTTTTACAATCGCATTTAGAAAAACTTGATTGAACGGTTTGGTCAGGAAATGATCCCCCCCCAAGCGCAATGCATCAACCTGCAACGCTACATCAGTTTCACCCGATAAATAGACAATAGGGATCGACAGAAATTCGTTGTGTTGCCGAATAACACGAGCAGCCTCAACACCCGTGCAATTGGGCATGTACATATCCATCAGGATCAAATCTGGCTGGAACTGCCTCAAGGCATTGAGAACCTGAAGTGGGTCTTGAATTGATTGTGTCGTGATATGGTGCTCTTCCAACGCACGCTGAATGGCCCTTGCTGCTGTTAGAGAATCCTCTACCACCAATACCCGGAACGGCTCCTGATCCGTAGGGTCGTTCAGCTCAAGGATTTGTGCTACCACACCTTGCAAGGAAGCTCCATGTGGAAAGCACCAGTCCGCACCACTTTTCAAGGCAAGTTGCAGTAAACGAAAATCCGAAGGCACGGACAAACCAATAATTTGTGCGAGTCGATGCTGTTCACGCAATACTTTTAACCGCGTAGACCAATCCTCCGTTGGAATGTCATTAGTATCAAGCAATATTAAAGGATTGGGAGGGGCATCCAGCGGCAGCCGATCATCCCACCGCAGCTCCAGCACCTTTACCCCAAAATAGGTAAGCTGCCCAAGCAAATCCAACCACTCCTCGGCTGAATGTCCAATGAAATAGACAACTCGTGTAGGCCGCATTTCCTGTTGACTACGGCCAGCGCGACGATCATCCAAACGTTCTGTCGCGTGGACGTAACTTTCCACCAACTTGGAAAGTGTATGCACTCGGTCATGCAGATCCTGCATCGACATATCCGGCATAGGGTGATTGGTTTCATCACCAAACAGCGACAACGCAATCTGCTCAAGCTCCTTACTAGCGTGAAGCAGGCCAGTGACTGCCTTATCGATCAGATAATCGGTAAATGCATTAAGGGAAACCGCAAACTCGACGAAGTTCTCAAAGCTTGGAACTTTGCGATACCGTTGCCAGGTCAAGATCAGAGCCTGGTTCTTTTGGGCGAGTTCGACCGGCGAACAGGACATTTATGGAGTCTTGATATCAATATCCGAGGAAGGCCATAACCAACACGGCCACTTAGGAATATTCTAGCACGGTCGTTGAAGTCTGCCTGGAATCCATCGCCCAAACAAAAGGCCAGCATAAGCTGGCCTTAATTTTGGTGGGTTGTGCGCGACTCGAACGCGCGACCAACGGATTAAAAGTCCGCTGCTCTACCGACTGAGCTAACAACCCGGTTTTTTGCGGGTATTGAAATCGTGCAATTGCGATTTCATTGAAATTGGTGGGTTGTGCGCGACTCGAACGCGCGACCAACGGATTAAAAGTCCGCTGCTCTACCGACTGAGCTAACAACCCGCACGCGGCGAGCTGCCACGGGAGGAAACTTGGTGGGTTGTGTAGGGATCGAACCTACGACCTACGGATTAAGAGTCCGCTGCTCTACCAACTGAGCTAACAACCCAAGAAGGCCGGCATTTTAACAATCGTATGAAAATTGTCAACTAATTAACCGACCTTTTTAAAATCAACGATAGCGCGTTACATCAACAACCCCTGCCAATTCAAAGCCTTCCTTGCGCAAACGGCATGAGTCACATTGCCCACAAGCACGTCCTTCTTCATCGGCCAGATAGCAGGAAACAGTCAGTGCATAATCCACTGCGCGGGTGACACCGGCAGAAATAATCTCTGCTTTGGTAAGATCAATCAACGGAGTATGGATTTTGAAAGGATGCCCTTCCACCGCAACTTTGGTAGCAAGGTTAGCCATATCTTCGAAAGCCGAAATATATTCAGGGCGACAATCTGGATACCCAGAATAATCCACAGCATTGACACCGACAAAGATGTCTTGTGCCTGTAGAACCTCTGCCCAAGCCAACGCATATGAAAGCATGATGGTATTCCGTGCAGGGACATAAGTCACTGGAATAACACCCTCCTGCACCCCATCCGTTGGCACGTCAATTGACTTATCAGTTAATGCAGAGCCTCCAAATGCAGCCAGATCAATAGTCGCCAACCGATGCTCACGGGCACCCAAGGCATGAGCAACACGTTTGGCAGCAGCCAATTCAGCCGAATGACGCTGACCATACTGGAAGCTCAAGCAATAGCAATCAAAACTCTGTTCTTTAGCAATAGCCAGCACCGTTGCAGAATCAAGCCCGCCAGACAGCAGGATGACAGCTTTTTTGTTCATTTCAACCATCCTCAAAACCGAGCCGATCATTTACCCGGGATATTACCCCATAACACTTTGTGCAACTGCAGCTGATACCTGACCGGCAAGCGGTCACGTAATAACCAGTCGGCCAGTTCATGCGGCGCCACTCCACCATTGACTGGCGAGAATAGGACAGGGCAACGTAGATGTAACTGATGTTCCATCAACACTTGCTTGGCCCATTCATAATCCGCTTCGTGGCATATGACAAATTTCAGTTCATCATAAGGTGTCAACAATTCGATATTAGGCCAATGATTTTTCATGACCTCGCCAGAACCGGGGGTCTTCACATCAACGATCCGTGAAACACGAGGGTCGACATCATTGATTGGCAACGCACCACTGGTTTCCAGCGATACAGAATAGCCCTCATCACAAAGCCGCTTCAAAAGCGTCAAACAGGTTTTCTGTGCCAGCGGCTCACCACCTGTCACACAAACATAGGGGGTACCATATTGCTGCACTTCATCCAAGATACGATTAACGGTCCAGCCCGAGCCACCATGGAATGCATATTCGCTATCACAATATCCGCAGCGTAATGGACAACCGGTGAGGCGTACAAAAACCGTTGGTAAACCAACTCGGCTGGTTTCACCTTGTAGTGAATAGAAGATTTCAGTAATGCGTATGGATTGCGTGGTGGACATCGTCTTGTGAGCCGGCGCGTTGTGATGCACGTCGGCTGCTTGAATTATCGGCTATTGGCAAGCAACCGCTTGGCTTTATCTGCGGCTGTTGAAACGGGATACTTGGCAACGAGGTCGTCAAGTGTCTTTCTGGCGGCTTTCTTCTCCCCCAACTCCAGCTGATTGGCGGCAATATTAAACATCGCATCCGGTACTTTGCTTGCATCCGCCCATGCGGCAATCAACTTCTGCTGGGAGACAATCGCTCCTTTGTAATCTCGCAACGCTGACTGGGACATACCGATCCAGTATTGCGCATTCGGTGCCAGCTTACTCTCTGGGTATGCTTTCAAGTATTCACGGAAGCCAGATACAGCTCCTTGATAATTACCCATTTTGTAAAGATTGAATGCCGCGTCATAAGCTGCCTGATCTCCTTCAGCTTTGGCCACGGTAACCAGTGGCTTTTCACCACCGCTACCCGTCCCAGCGTCAGCACCGCTATTGGGCTCCAAAGCACGCAGGCGACTATCCAGATCAATATACAAATCCTTTTGTCGCTTTTGGGTTTGCTCGATGTTGTACTGCAACACCTCCAATTGCCCATTAAGTTTGTTCAGGTTATCCACTTGCGCATCCAGCTGCGAAACCAGATTGGATACCTTAAGGTTATCCACACGGGTTTCCAGTTGATTCAGACGATCACGCATTGCATGATTATCCTGACGCAATTGCTCAATCTGGGCTTTCAGATCAGCAATCATCTTGCGCGCTTCGGTGTCATCAAACAGCCCCGCTTGGCTGCTGGCAGCATAGGCCAGCAGCACTAGCGGGAACAGGCGCTTCATCAGACGCGGCATCATCGCTTACTTATCGTCAGAATAAACGACATCAGCACGGCGGTTGATGGCAAATGCCTCTTCATCATGGCCCGTTGCCTTCGGCTTTTCTTCACCGTAACTGATGGTTTCGATCTGGCCTTCGGTTACACCGAGTGTCGACATCATCTTCTTAACCGCTTCAGCACGCTTCTGGCCAAGCGCAAGGTTGTATTCACGACTACCACGCTCATCTGCATTGCCTTCGATCTTGACTTTCAGGTCACGTTTCTCAGTCAAGTATTTAGCGTGTGCTTCAACCAGCGCCTTGTGATCGTCACGTACGACATACTTGTCATAGTCAAAATAGATGCTACGTTCAGCAAGCTTATTGTTCGGGTCTTGATGCGGCGGCAGATTGGCAGTGCTCAGGCCATCACTTGGCACCGGATTGGTTTCAGGTGACTTGGTCGTGTCTTGCTGCGAGGTTCTGTCTTCAACCGGTACCTTGGGGGTAGCTTCCGGCGCGGGAGTGCTGGCGCAAGCAGCCAACAGGCTGACTACCAAAGCGCTGAGCAGTACTTTTTTCATGTTTTCTCCTAATGATATAGGTGGGAATACTTCCCGGCGGGGTAAGTTTGATCTTCCCACTTAACTGATTATGTTAACGTATCTGGTCCAAATATGATCGATTCAGGCATCAATACTGAACAATACAGAACCACCAAATGGGCTGGAGATACTTGGTATTCCGCATAAAACACAGAGTCATCTCAAGCCAGACCTTTATTGAAAAGCTGGGCTCCATGCTGGTTCACGAATATCGCCTGATTGCACACGTAAGCGCTGCTTGACCCGACCATCACTTGATGCAGCCGCAAGCACCCCCCTGCGCCCTACTTCAGTGGCATAGAGAATGATTTTACCGTTTGGCGCAAAAGATGGCGATTCATCTGCCGCAGTATCGGACACAATTGTCGTCACACCACTCGCCAAATCCATCACAGCCACCTGAAATTTGCCACTTTCCCGTTTGACGAAAGTCAGGTTCTTACCATCAGGGCTAAACCGTGGCGATACACAATAATCACAATCAAAAGTCACACGCCGGACATCACCACCAGAAGAAGACATCATATAGATTTGAGGGCTGCCACCTCGATCAGAGGTAAACACGATGCGGCTACCATCAGGCGAGAACTCCGGCTCGGTATCAATACCGGAGCTATTGGTGAGTCGAGTCAAGCCAGAACCATCTGCGTTCATTCCATAGATCTGCGACAAGCCGTCCTTGGTCAGCACCACAGCCAATCGACTTCCATCTGGCGACCAGGCTGGTGCGCTGTTGCTGCCCTTTGAGGCCGACACGACACGACGTTGCCCGGTAGCTAGCACATGCGAATAAACGATAGGTTTTTTCTGCTCGAAGGACACGTACGCCAATTTTGCACCATCTGCAGACCATGCTGGCGAGATGATTGGCTCTGAAGAAGCCAGTACGGTTTGTGCATTGAAGCCATCAGCATCAGCCACTTGAAGTTCATAACGCTTACCTTGCTTCAGGATATAGGCGATTCTGGTCGCAAACACACCTTTGTCACCTGTCAGTTTCTCGTAGATCACATCCGCAATCTTATGGCCCGCCAAACGAATCTGATTCGGTTTGACCACATGGCTTACCCCGGCCAACTGCTGTTTGCGCAATACATCCATCAAGCGCACACGAATAGTGGCGGACCCATCGCCATTATCACTCACCGACCCAATGGCAATCGCTTCCGCCCCTTTGCTCTGCCAGTCCCCATAATTGAGTTGATTGGGTTCGGTGGGCACGGGATTGACACTGGCGGCATCCACCAGCTTGAACATGCCGCTACGCGCCAGATCAGCTTGCACAATGGCTGTTACCGATTCCTTGAGGACGCCTTCTTTACCCAAGGGCGCAATAGCCACCGGGATCTGCTTAGCGCCACCGCCAATAATCTCGATGGTCAAGGCCGCATTTGCGTATTGACATGCCAAACCGCAAGCCAGTGCGGCCATGGCGAATAGTTTTTTGCTGATCATGAAACGACTCATTACTCCATCCAATCAATCGTTGGGCCTGAACACCAAACGCAACACTCGAAAATCCTGGAAACGCATGCCATCCGGCAATGGCGGCAATGGGCTGGATTTCAAAATGGCACGCTCAATCGAATCATCGTAGGCGGTGCTGCCACTGGACTTGCGCTTGACAACATTAAGCACTTCCATCGTCGGCAACAACGTCACTTCAAACACGGCTTCTGGGTTGTCGCGCACATCATCGGGCACATTCACGAAGCGCTTGATCCGCGATTGCACTTGCGAAATATAGTCTCCAACTGCCTTCTGTTTAGCTGTATCAGCAGCAGCCTTGAGCTTGGCCTCATTTTGTGCAGCCGCCCTGGCCAAGGCATCCTGCGCTGTTTTAAGCTCATGCTTGATCTTCTCATCTGGCGGCACTGGCTTAAGCTCAGGCTTTTTCTCAACCGGCTTGGATTCCGGTTTCGGCTCTGGTTTCTTCTCTATCTTTTCCGGCTCACGCTTTTCAGGCACCTTCTTGGGTTCCTTGATAGCAATGTCCGGTTTGGCAATGTGATCCGACACCTCCGGGTCCGGTTCAGGCACCGGACGTTTCACCACCTTCTTTGGCGGAGTAGGCTGCTCAACCGGGCGTGTGGTTGGCTTGGGCATGCCCGCCCACAATTCGACCGATACCGGTTGTTTGCGTTCATTCTGCCACTGCAGGCCAAATACCAGTAGACAGAAAAAAACCACATGAACGCCGACAGACAATGCGAGCGATAGCCCCCGTTTGTCTTCATGTTGCGACTGCGTCATTTGCTCTCCGGCCGCACCAGCAGCCCAACACGGCTGATCTGCTCACGTTGCAGGCGATCCATTACACGCATCACCGCATCGTATTTCACATTCTTGTCTGCTGAAATCACAACCGGACGATCGGCTTTGTTTGCTACCGCGGTCTTGACCTGCGACACCAGTTCATCCAGCGACAAATGCTGGGTATTGCGTTTACTTTCCGTGTCTCGCAAGGTCAGTTCGCCTTTGGCATCGATCTGCACTTCCAGAGGCGAAGCAGGTGGCGTCTCGGCTTTGCCGATACTGGGCAAGTCGACAGTACCGGATTGCATCATCGGTGCAGCCACCATAAAGATGACCAACAGTACCAACATCACGTCGATGTAAGGTACGACGTTCATCTGCGCCATCGCGCGGCGACGGCGTCGACTCATCGGTGTGCTCCCTGCCGCTGCAGGATGTTGGAAAATTCCTCGATGAAGCTTTCGAAACGCACCGCCAAACGATCAATATCAGCAGCAAAGCGGTTATAGGCAATCACAGCCGGGATAGCTGCAAACAAACCAATAGCAGTTGCAATCAACGCCTCTGCAATGCCTGGTGCCACATGTGCCAATGTTGCCTGGCCTACGCTACCAAGCGCCCGAAATGAGTTCATGATGCCCCAAACAGTGCCAAACAGACCAACATAGGGGCTGACCGAACCCACTGTCGCGAGAAATGACAAATGGCCATCCAGTTGATCAAGCTCCCGTTGAGAGGAAGCCTTCATTGCCCGACGAGTACTGTCCATGACGTCAGCCAGTTCTGCACCGGGGGTTTTGCGCTGCTTCATGAATTCTGTAAAGCCGGCTTCGAAAATTCGCTCTAGCGCCAAGCTTCGCCCCTGTACATCGGTATAAAGACGGTTCAAATCCGCCCCACTCCAAAAACGCTGTTCGAAATCAAGCGTGCGAGAGACCGCGTGGCGCACAGCAAATAGTTTGCTGAAGATCATCGCCCACGATGCCATCGACGCCAATGCCAAGCCCAGCATCACCAACTGCACCACAATACTGGCATTTGCAATCAAGCCTAGCATCGAGAGATCGTGACTGGTTTCCACAATTTCCTTTCAACAAATCGATGATACGAAAACAGAGAATGATAACGTATTACAGAGAAAGTTCGCGATTTCGCCGACGTTCCGGATAAAAACCAGCGGCTTAAAGCACCTTGAACAGCAGAATAGGTAACAGTACCAATGCAGCCACTAATTTGATCAAGTGCCACACCAACACCGGATCAAGCGGTACCAGCGGTGGCGCCGGCTCGACAACAGGGCTGTCAACCACAGATGGCGCGACTTCTTCGTCATCCGTTGTATTGATCTTCGGCTCAGCCATGAATCATCACGGGGTCAGCTGCCATTCCACAAATCGCCGTTGACCGGCTGCGTTTGTGGCGCTTGCAAACCAAAATGTTGATAAGTGGACATAGTTGCCATTCGGCCACGCGGCGTACGCTGTAACAGACCTTGCTGAATGAGGTAGGGTTCCAGCACATCTTCGATCGTATCGGTACTTTCGCCAATCGCTGCGCCTACATTGTCCAAACCTACCGGACCGCCACCAAATTTGTGAAGAATGGCGGACAACAGCTTGCGATCCATCAAATCCAACCCGGCATGGTCGACATCCAGCATGAACAAGGCTGCATCGGCCACCTCCAGTGTGACATGACCATCAGCTTTAACCTCAGCAAAGTCACGCACCCGCCGCAACAAACGATTAGCAATACGAGGGGTGCCACGTGAACGACGAGCAATCTCGAAAGCACCATCCTCAGACATTTGCACATTCAGTAAACTGGCCGAACGCCTGACAATCTTGGTCAGTTCTTCCGGCGTGTAAAACTCAAGTCTGGCTACAATACCAAAGCGATCACGCAATGGATTGGTCAACATGCCCGCCCGAGTCGTCGCACCCACCAAGGTGAAGGGCGGTAGATCCAGTTTGACTGACCGGGCTGCCGGGCCTTCACCAATCATGATATCGAGCTGAAAGTCTTCCAGAGCCGGGTAAAGAATTTCCTCGACAACGGGGCTCAATCTGTGAATTTCATCAATGAACAACACATCATGCGGCTCAAGATTGGTCAGCAAAGCAGCCAGATCGCCAGCCCGCTCCAACACCGGACCAGAAGTCTGTCGCAAATTGACACCCAGCTCCCGCGCCACAATATGGGCTAATGTGGTCTTACCCAGACCTGGTGGGCCAAACAACAAGACATGATCCAATGCCTCGCCACGCATCTTGGCGGCCTGAATGAAGATAGAGAGTTGCCCGCGCGCCTTCTCCTGTCCCACATATTCGTCCAACAACTTGGGGCGTAATGCACGCTCCAATGCTTCTTCTTGGGCAGAAAGCTTATGTGAGGTGACGATCCGGTCTTCAGAGGGAGCTGCCTTGAGATTGTCAGTCTGGATCATGGTGGAGTCTGATTACATGCATTTGATAAGACATTGTAACCCGGATAACAGCAAACTTAGCCCTGCTGCACACAGGGTTGAACCATCCCCATGATATGGATATAGTCCGCCTGCCGGCATACTGCCGGTAACATTCAGTGCGTCTTCAGGGCGGGGTGCGATTCCCCACCGGCGGTATGGTTGAAAAACTGAGCCCGCGAGCGCTTGATGCGTATGAATCGATGTACGATCAAGGTCAGCAGATCCGGTGAGAGGCCGGAGCCGACGGTATAGTCCGGATGAAAGAAGATGCAAAGTGCCGCCGTTGCCTAGCTTTGGCTGTTGCCTAAAGTACGGCCACGTGTTGACGCTTCCGCCCTGAAACGCTTATTGCCGACATCCAGCAAGGAGCGTTTCACCATGAACTTCAATCCCGATGATTTCCAAGTGCGTGTTACAGCAGCATTGGATGCCATGCGCATTGGCAAACCTGTGTTGCTGATGGATGACCTCGATCGCGAAAACGAAGCTGATCTGATCATAGCGGCAGAACGCATCACTATATCCACCATGGCAATGCTGATTCGCGATTGCAGCGGCATTGTCTGTCTGTGCCTGACAGACGAGAAACTCAAGCAATTAAACTTGCCGCCAATGGTCAGCCACAACCAAAGTCGACATGGTACAGCTTTCACCATAACCATTGAGGCACGTCACGGCATCAGTACGGGCGTATCTGCGGCAGACCGGGTCACGACCGTTCAAGCGGCGATTGCAGCAGACACCAAAGCGGATGATCTGGTCAGCCCTGGCCACATGTTCCCGTTACGCGCAGCACCCGGTGGAGTGCTTTCAAGGCGGGGACATACTGAAGGATCCGTCGATCTGGCCTTGTTGGCGGGATTACAGCCTGCCACTGTCTTGTGCGAATTGATGAATCCAGATGGCACGATGGCACAGGGTCAGGCTATATGGGATTACGCTGCACTGCATGCACTGCCGATTCTATCGATAGAAGATATTGTCCGCTTTCGCCAAGCCAGTTGCCTGGCGGCATAACACCCACTGAAAACAGGCTTGAAGCAGATCACCACTCATCGGCTATATGACTCTCCGGTGAGTTGTGAGCTATGGCCTAAACTTTGGCCAAGCTTTTCAATGCAAGGCGAATGCCATCCGATACACCAACATCGTTTGGCAGTAACTTGATGGCAGCAGCAGCTTCGCGTTCGTTGTATCCCAACGCCAGCAATGCATTGATAATGTCGCTGCGTTCAGATGCCACCGACAGCAACGGCAAGCCACCACTCGGTGTCGGTGCACTACCACCATCAAAACTCAGCTTGCCACGCAGCTCCAACACCAACCGCTCGGCTGTTTTTTTCCCTATACCAGGGATTTTTGATAGCCTTGCCACATCCTCACCTGCGATCGCAATGGCAAGCTCATCAGCGCTCATACCGGAAAGAATGGCCAGGGCAATCTTGGGGCCAATACCGGATATCTTCAGCACCTGCCTGAAGGTCTCACGTTCACCTTTGGTAGCAAAACCATATAACAGATGAGCGTCTTCCCTGATCACGTGGTGAGTAAACAGGGTGACCTTTTCGTTCAAATGCGGCAGAACATAAAACGTGCTCATCGGAACATCAACCTCGTAACCTACTCCGTTTACATCGACCACAATTTGCGGTGGCTGCTTTTCAGCCAACACACCATTCAATCTTCCAATCATGTTTTCTTTCCGTCATTGCTCGGATAACGCCCAATTAAGATAATCAAGCATGATGAATCATACAGAGATCAGGCCAAACGCCCGCGCTTGACTCGATAACCCTGACTGGCCAGACCTTTGGCCAACGAACCATTGTGGTTGGCATGACACAACGCACAGGCCAAGGCATCCGCCGCATCCGCCTGTGGATAGCCTTCCAGTTTCAACAATCGTTTTACCATTTCCTGCACCTGCTCCTTGGCAGCCTTGCCATGACCAACCACGGCCTGCTTGACTTGCAACGCGGTATATTCTGCCACCGGCAGATCACGCATCACTGCCGCAGAAATCGCCGCACCCCGCGCCTGCCCCAAAAGAAGAGTTGATTGTGGATTGACATTGACGAAGACCTGTTCAATTACCACCTGATCAGGTTGATACTCCGTAATAATTGCAAACAAACCATCAATAATGCATTTCAGCCGGGCAGGTAATAAGTCATCCCCTAGGGTGCGAACGCATCCACTGGCAACGTAGTAGCGAGCCTGCCCTTTCACATCGATCACGCCGAAACCTGTCACCCGCAAGCCAGGGTCAATACCTAATATCCGCATAAAGAGGGTTGAGCTCGTATAAAAATGCTATGTTTATGAAAGAGCAAGCTTTATTCCATATTTCAAGCAGCACGACTACACAAACTATTGTATAAAACCCCATTGTGGCAATGTTTCATCAGTTTGAATGTAGCGTACTTACCGACTTTCGACAGCTTGCCATACCCGACGACCGACACAATCAGCCGTTGGCCCTATTGGCGTGGAGCCATGTTGTGTCACCCACAGCGTGCATCCTTTGCCCCTGAAAGCATAACGTGCGGCCTGCAAGTCACTTACTCACCAACCATGACCCAACATTGCAGCACGCATTTGCAATGATGACGGTCGCTGCGTTACTGGACGATGTCGACATATTGATATTCGCCACCGACTTGGACGGGCGTATACTGTTTCTCAACCAAACCGCTGCCAGAACACTAGGAATAGCCCAAACATCAGGTGCTGAGCTGATTTGTGCCGAGCTGATGCCCGCCTGGTCACATATTCTGCTAATGAAGACAGCCATCCCCCACGCCAATACAGAGCGAATTTGGCGTGGGGAACTGGCCTTACTGTCCAGTAATGGTGGTGAAATCCCGGTGCGTTTACAGCTATTGGCACACCAGCCATCACCAGACAGCCCCATCATTCATCTATTTTATGCGCAGAACCTAACTGGCGAACGTCGCCGAGAACATGCACTGACAAGGGCCAAACACGATGCCGAAAACAGCAATCACGTACGTGGGCAATTTCTGAGCAATATTGCGTCACAGCTGCGCAACCCGATTGACTTGTTGCACGATGACTTAACGCAGCTTTGCCAAGCAGACGAACTAGATGTGGCACATCGCGTGTTGTTGCAACAATCACTCAATCAAATCCGGAAAATTCAACGCTTCATAGACGACGTGCTTGCCTACATCGATCTCGAAAAAATATAGTGATTGCGCCTATCGCGCCATGACTGCCAGCTCATTGGCTTCCGCCAAACGTGCTGGCGTCCCGACATCCAACCAGTGTCCATTAAATCTTTCCCCACTCACCCTACCTGACTCAATGGCAGGGCGAAGCAACTCAACCAGTTTCATTTTGGCACCATGGGGTACCGTTGCGAAAAATGCAGGGTGGAAGCAGGCAATTCCAGAGTAGGTCAGTCGCTCACCACCTTGTAATTGGAGCAGACCGCCCATCAAGCCAAAATCCCCGGCAGGATGATGAGGTGCATTCGGCACCATCACCAAATGCGCCCGACCAGAGACACCAGATGCAAGCCCTTGCAAAACCGGAATCAAGATTGCAAAGTCAAACACGCAAAAAACATCGGCACTGACCACAATAAACGGTGCGTCATCCAGCAAAGGCAAGGCTTGGGCAATACCGCCCGCCGTTTCCAGCGCTTCATGTTCGGCCGAATAACGGATGCCCACCCCAAATTGCTCGCCTGCCCTCAAGACCTGCTCAATTTGATTACCTAGGTGAGCATGATTAATAACCATTTCGGTCACGCCCGCCCTGGCAAGGCGCTCGATATGCCACTGGATCAAGGGCTTTCCACCGACCATCAACAGTGGTTTGGGGGTGTGGTCAGTCAACGGCCGCATCCGCTCACCACGGCCAGCCGCCAAAATCATTGCACGATAAGTCATCAAGTGTGTCTTTATCAGAAGGTATAGCCCACCTGCGGTTGACGGCCTTCAATCTCATCCATCAACTTCAGCAAAGGTTTGAGTTGGATATAGCGAGTAGCATTCTTTCTCAGGTAATCCCAAACCCGAGGCAAATCGATGAGGTAACCTGTTTTGCCATCCCGATGTGCCAATCTCGCGAAAATGCCAACCACCTTGAGTTGGCGCTGTACACCGACCATTTCGAAGTCCTTATAAAACTCGGTCACATCCGGCGGTACCGGCAAACCCACTTTACGTGCCCGTTCCCAATATCGAATTACCAGATCCAGCACTTGCTCTTCTTCCCATTCCAGATAGGCATCTTTCAACAAGGACATCAAATCGTAAGCCAATGGGCCATACAGTGCACCCTGAAAATCAATGATGCCTGGGTTGGGTTTGCATACCATCAGGTTACGGGAATGAAAATCACGATGCACAAACACTTTGGGCTGGGCCAGTACGCTTTTAAGTACGACCTGTTTCGTGTTATCAAACCAACCTTGCTGCTCTGTAGAAAGAGTCAACTTTGCCTCATGTGGCAAGTACCATTCCTGAAAGATATCGATCTCGCGTGCCAGAAAAGCCTCATCGTAATCTGGTAGCACACCTGGGCGGCTGGCGAGCTGGATGTTGATCATTGCATCAATCGCATCCAGGTACAGATTGCGCATGGTGTCAGCATTCAACACATCCTGATACATCGTTGTGCCAAAATCCTCCAACAACAGAAACCCCTGTGCCAGATCCTGCGCATAGATCATTGGCACATGCACGCCAGCATTGGCGAATACCTCGCGAATCTGGATAAACGGGCGGCAATCCTCTTTTGCCGGGGGAGCATCCATGATAATTCGGGTACTGCCGTCATCCAGCGTGGTGCGGAAATAACGCCTCTGGCTGGCATCTTCCGACGCTGGAACCAGGTTCAGGGATTGGCCGGGGAACAAATCCGCCAGCCAGGACTCAATTTGCTGCTTTCGTTGCATGTTAAAGACTCGACGCGCTTTTAAGATAGAATGCCTAATTTTACATCGTCCACGTGCGCAACCGTACTATGCGGCCGTTCCACCTGACTCCTATTGCACTGCTCCTGCTGGCATCCACCTCCCATGCGGAAGGCCCAACAGCCCCGTTGAAGCTGGATTCCAATCTCATCCTCAATCCGCCCCGCGGGGAGCCGGTTGGCGCCTGGCACCTGTCGGCAGACAAGATTGAGGGTAGTCCTCAAACCCAGCTTAACGCCAGTGGCAATGTGCAATTACGCCGCCGAGGAGCGTTGATCGCCGCTGATACCATGTGTTATCGCAGCAATCCAGAACAGATCGAAGCCGAAGGCAATGCCCGTGCCGAACAGTATGGGGACATTGTATGGGGTGATCAAATGCTGCTGCGACAGGATAACTCAACCGGTTTTGTAAACAATGCCCGTTATCAGATGGGACTTGGTGCACGCGGCACTGCTCGCAAAATGGTGATGGAAGGCGAGAAACAATACAGTTTCGAGACTGGTAGCTTCACCACCTGCCAACCCGACAACGACGATTGGGTATTCCGCAGTGACAAACTGACACTGGATTACAACCGCAACGTAGGTGAAGCCCATCACACCACCTTGCATTTCCTTGGCGTACCAGTCCTGTATTGGCCCTGGATGGATTTTTCATTGAATGGTCAACGTAAAACGGGCTTTCTTCCCCCGATACAAGGCTCATCCAACAAGGGTGGTTTTGAAATCACGCTACCGTTTTACTGGAATATTGCACCCAACTACGATGCAGAGATTGCACCACGTATCATCAGCCGACGCGGTTTGGCGCTGAATACCGAGTTTCGTTATCTGCAGCCCTCGTTCACCGGCACCTTGAAGTCAGAGGTACTGAACAGTGACCGACTCACCAATACCCGCCGGTCTTATGTTTCGTTCCAACATCAGCACAAGCTGCTGGATAACCTGCATGCCAATTTGAATTTGCAGCGTGCTTCTGACGATGAATATTTCATCGACCTCAGCAACAAGGTCAGCTCAACTTCACAAGGTATTCTGCCTCGAGAAGGCTCGCTGACGTATACGAATTCGGGGTGGGTCGCACAGACCAGAGTGCAACGCTACCAGACGCTCAAAGACGAACAGCTCAATCTGGTATCAGCCCCTTATGCACGCGTACCTCAAGTCCAGTTAACCAGACAGGGCTATGATGGCTTCGGGACCAATTACAACTTCATGGGTGAATATACCCATTTCTCCCATCCGACCCAGGTTTCCGGCAAACGTCTGGTGATCAATCCATCGATCTCCACCACGCTGAATACCACTTATGCCTACATCACACCGAAGCTTGGGCTGCATTACACCCAATACAACATTGACCGGTTTGATCAGACCCCTGGCTATCGGTACAAACGGACACTACCCATTTTCAGCACCGATGCAGGCATCGTGCTGGAGCGCGACGATTCATGGTTCGGTAACGAATTCGTGCAAACATTGGAGCCACGTATCTTCTACGTACGCACACCTTACCGTGAACAAAACCAATTGCCACTTTTTGACAGCGCTCTGCGTGACTTCAACTATGCATCGATGTTCAGCGAAAACCAGTTTGCGGGCCAGGACCGCATCAATGATGCAAATCAGATCACTGCGGCAGTCACGACACGCTTTCTGGAAACCTCAACGGGCCGAGAACGGTTGAGGTTTGGAGTGGGGCAGCGCTTTTACCGAAGCCCACAACGAGTCACCTTGACGCCACAGGCCGAAGACCCGTCCGGACGCTCTCGCAATTCATCTGACATCATCACTTTCGGCGGCGGTCAGCTGACTAATAGCTTGGATGTGGATGCCACTTGGCAATACAACTCCAGTATTCACAAAACACAGCGTATTGATTACAACTTCCGATACCAACCGGCAATTGGCAAAGCCATCAATCTTGGCTATCGCATGAACCGTGACTTGCTGAGGCAAGTTGATTTCTCTACCCAGTGGCCTATTAGCAGCCGCTGGTCTGGCGTAGGCCGGGTTGCCTATTCGTTGAAGGATCGGAAGAATCTAGAGAGCTTGGCAGGTATTGAATACAATGCCGGCTGCTGGGTATTACGCTTGGTTGGCCAGCGCTTTGTGGCCAGCACCAATCAGGTCAACAGCAATATTTTCCTACAGATTGAATTGTCCGACGTTGCGCGAATCGGCACCAACCCGCTGGAATTGCTAGCGCGGACGATTCCTGGTTATTCAAAATTGACGGCATCACCGCAGCCTCTACAAAGCGATGCCTACAAATAAGCCCTGTTCACAATGAAAGTATATCCCCGATGAAGTTGCATCTAATCCGTGCCGGCCTGCTGGCCGCCCTGATTTCCGCCGCAACCGCCCAGGCTGCGCCGATTGCCGTTGATCGTGTCGTCGCAGTGGTGAACAAGCAGGCGATTACTTATAACGAGCTGAAGGAACGGGTGAAAACGGTCACTCGGCAGATGAATGTTCAGAAAATCCCGCTCCCCAAGACAGAAGTACTGGAATCGCAAGTACTGGAACGGATGGTTAGTGAACAGGTATTGCTGCAATTGGCATTCGATACCGGTATTCGAGTGGACGATACTCAACTTGACCGAACTGTAGAGCGAATCGCACAACAGAATAATATGTCCCTGCCGTCTTTCCGTGCAGCGCTGAAAAAAGATGGGATCGACTTCAAGCAATTTCGTGAAGAGATCCGCAGTGAAATCATTATCAGCCGCCTACGCGATCGGGAGGTGGACAACCGAGTGGTCGTGACCGATGCAGAAATCGACGGCCAAATGAAGCAGCAAGAGAGCCAAGGGGAAGGCGGCCAGGAATATCAGCTGTCACATATTCTGGTATCGATCCCGGAAAACGCCACACCAGAACAGATCGCCAAACTGCGTGAAAAAACAGAGAAAGCCGCCGCCGAAATCCAGAAGGGCACCAACTTCTCGCAAGTAGCGGCCAGCTATTCCGATGCACCGGATGCACTGGAGGGGGGATCGTTGGGTTGGCGCCCAGTAGGGCGTCTACCAAGCCTGTTTGTCGAGCAAATCGAAAAAATGAAGGCTGATCAAGTCAGTGGCGTACTAAAGAGTGCCAAGGGCTTCCATATCATCAAACTGCAAGACAAGCGCATCAAGAGCGAACAAATGGTGGTTGAGCAGACCCACGCACGCCATATTCTGATTCGTACCAATGAGGCGGTTTCCGAGCAGGAAGCCAAGCAATCCATCGACAATATTGCGGCACGCATCAAAGGTGGTGGGAAATTTGAGGAAATTGCCCGTCAACAATCCGAGGACGGCAGCGCACCCAAAGGTGGTGACCTTGGTTGGCTCAGCCCAGGTGATACCGTACCTGAATTCGAAGAAGCCATGAACAAGCTCAGCCCCGGGCAAATGAGTGAACCGATACGTACCGCTTTTGGTTGGCATTTGATTAAGGTGATTGAGCGTCGCAATCAGGATGTCAGCACAGACCGGCTACGTAGTTCTATCCGCCAAGCGATCCGTGCCCGCAAGTCGGATGAAAGCTTTGTTGACTGGGTGCGCCAACAACGTGACCGGGCTTATGTCGAATTGAAGCTGGAAGATCGTTGATGGCAGTTGCCCCACTTGTTCTGACCAGCGGTGAGCCCGCTGGTATTGGTCCTGATCTGGTATTGATGTTGGCACAGTCAGCGCAGATTTGGCCTATGGTTGTCCTGGCAGACCAAGACCTGTTGGCAGCCCGCGCAGAACAGCTTGGCATGCAGATTACACTAAGATCTGCGGACTCAGGCCCAGCCCAAGTTGGCGGTGGTGTATTGTCAGTACACCATGTGCCACTGCAGGCAAGTTGCCAAGCAGGTAAATTGAACCCAGCTAATGCTGGTTACGTTCTGGCACTGCTTGAAGCTGCTGTCATTGGTTGCCAGACAGGTCGATATGCTGCCATGGTGACGGCCCCTATTCACAAAGGCGTCATCAATGAAGCGGGTATCCCGTTCACCGGCCATACCGAATGGCTAGCCGAACGTACAGCTACTTCAAAAGTGGTCATGATGTTGGCTGGCGAGGCGATGCGGGTTGCGCTTGCTACCACTCATCTGCCATTGAAAGACGTCTCAGCCTCGCTGACAATCGAGAGTCTGCGGCAGACATTACGGATTCTGTACCACGACCTGCAGAACAAATTCGGTTTTGACAATCCACGTATTCTGGTGGCTGGACTCAATCCTCACGCTGGTGAGGGAGGTCATATGGGACGGGAAGAAATCGATGTCATCATTCCTGTCTTGAATCAGCTACGTGCAGAAGGTATGCAACTGATTGGTCCATTACCAGCCGACACCCTGTTCAATCGTCCAGTCTTGTCGCAAGGTGACGCCGTATTGGCGATGTACCATGATCAAGGATTGCCAGTGCTGAAATATGCCACCTTTGGTGAAGGCATCAACATCACCCTCGGCCTACCGATCATTCGAACTTCGGTTGACCATGGTACCGCACTGGATCTGGCCGGAACTGGCCGAGCAGACGATGGTAGCTTGCGTGCGGCCGTCAATCTGGCACAGATACTGGCTAATCGCACAGCAACGCACTGACCGCGACAACGGCTACAACAAAAGCGCCTTCACACACTACAATGCAATGGCTTATTCAAAGCATCGCACTTGGCCTACAAATTGGCCAGATCGATGTTGCGCATCTTTGTATTCAGTCTTACTGACGCGCGACAGCGCGTCTGCTTTTCAACACGCTTCGTGGTAACCCATTATGAGTCAACATATTCCGCGCAAGCGCTTTGGCCAGAACTTTCTGGAAGATCAAGGCGTCATTGGCGACATCATTTATGCCATCAATCCTCGCCAGGATGACGTCATTGTCGAAATTGGTCCAGGGCTTGGCGCCCTCACCCAACCATTGCTCGCTCACCTCAAGCACCTGCACTGTGTAGAAATTGATCGTGACATCATTGCGCGATTGGAAAAGCGATATTCAGCGGATCGACTAACCATCCATGGCATCGATGCCCTAAAGTTTGACTTTTGCACTTTAGGCGACAAACTTCGTATAGTCGGCAATTTGCCCTATAACATTTCATCACCACTGTTGTTTCATCTTGCTGAATACAACAGCCGCATTGTCGACATGCATTTCATGTTGCAAAAAGAAGTGGTCGATCGTATGGTTGCAGAGCCGTCTACAGCGGATTACGGCCGACTGTCTGTCATGTTGCAATATCGGTTCTACATGGAAAAAGTACTGGATGTACCGCCGGAAGCATTCAATCCACCACCCAAGGTAGATTCAGCAGTTGTTCGCATGATCCCGCTGCCTAAGCCCACTTTGGCTTGCCAGCACATTGGTCAGTTGGAACAACTTGTCACACAAGCCTTCTCACAACGCCGCAAAACTTTGCGCAATAATTTGAAAGAGTGGCTGGATATCACGGATTTTGAACAGTTGGGAATCAACCCGGGTCTGCGCCCTGAAAACCTGTCGGTAGAGGACTTTGTCAGGATGACCAATTACTTGTCATCTCGGCTTGAAAAGTAGCTTGTACGCGGGATAGCAGGATGTTGGCACCCGTAACGCAAGATGACATACAAGCACAAATGCACCATACAGGAAATTAGCAATTGTACTTAAACGTCGGTCGGTTACGATGCGGCAAAAAGAAGCCATATCGGCATTTGCAGATACAAAACTGTAACATCCAGGCTCATCAGGGCCGAGCTTCATAATTCAAGGAGACATTTTATGCGCGTCAGCAAGACCATTCTGGCCATGTTGGTTACTGGTATTGCCGCATCAGGAGCAGTACACGCTGCGGAACTGACCGGCACCCTGAAAAAAATCAAGGATAGCGGGTCCATCACCATCGGCCACCGCGAATCGTCGATTCCTTTTTCCTACATGGACGACAAACAGAAAGTGGTTGGCTACTCGCATGAAATTGCGATGGCCGTTGTTAATGAAGTGAAAAAACAACTCAGCACCCCTGGGCTGATTGTTAAACTCAACTCCGTCACCTCGCAGACACGCATTCCGCTGGTACAGAATGGCACAGTGGACCTGGAGTGCGGTTCTACCACCAACAACACCGAGCGCCAGAAGCAAGTCGCCTTTTCCAACTCGATTTTCGTCATTGGCACTCGCCTGATGACCAAAAAAGATTCTGGTGTCAAAGATTTTCCAGATCTGTCTGGCAAGAATGTCGTGACTACTGCTGGCACCACCTCTGAACGGATCATTCGTAAAATGAATGCCGAAAAGAGTATGGGTATGAACATCATCAGCGCCAAAGACCATGGCGAATCATTCCTGATGCTGGAAACCGGCCGCGCTGTAGCCTTCATGATGGATGATGCACTGCTGTACGGTGAAATGGCCAAAGCAAAGAATGCGAAAGACTGGGTCGTGACCGGTAAACCTCAATCTTTTGAAGCTTATGGCTGCATGATGCGCAAGGATGACCCTCAATTCAAGAAAGTGGTCGATGACACCATTGCGGGTTTGATGAAGAGCGGCAAGGTCAATGAAATCTATAAACGCTGGTTCCAAAGCCCGATTCCGCCCAAGGGTCTAAACCTCAATTTTCCATTGAGCGACGATATGCAAGCATTGATCAAGAATCCGAACGACAAGGCATTCGAGTAATCCACACCATGAACTGACTTGGTAAGCACCCGAGCAATCGGGTGCTAGATTGGCAGATCTATGCCTCTGCCAACTACCTCTTCTGCGTCCCAAAAGGACCAACAGTTCGTAACGGATTGCCTAATATCAAATACAACAGATAGCTGGGTGGCATCCAAAACCCACCCATTGCACGAGAGCTGTTCACCACACAACGCGTATCACCCGCAATGCAGGCTTACCAACCATCGTCATTGATGGCAATGGGCTAGCCGCGTCTGCCATCGGGGGATGGCGTGATGTGATTTTTGCTTTGTCGTGTTCCACTCTGGAGATGCAGCATGTCTTACCAATGGAACTGGGGAGTCTTCTTCCAGACCACACCGGATGGTACGGATACCTATCTCGGCTGGCTCATTACCGGTATGAAATGGACATTATCCGTTTCGCTTTCCGCCTGGGTAATTGCGTTGGTAGTCGGATCCGTACTGGGCGTTCTGCGCACAGTCCCCAATCGCTGGCTGTCCGGCTTTGCCACCGCTTATGTCGAACTATTCCGGAATATCCCGTTACTGGTTCAATTGTTCATCTGGTTCTATGTTGTTCCCGAACTGCTACCAGAAAGTATCAAGATGGCGATCTTCTCGCTGTCGCCAGTCACATCGCAGTTCATTTTCGGCTTTGTTGGCCTAGGTATGTTTACCGCTGCACGGGTCTGTGAACAAGTCCGGTCTGGGATCCAGTCCCTGCCGGTGGGCCAGAAAAATGCTGGGTTGGCCATGGGGTTCACCCTGGCTCAAACCTATCGCCATGTATTGCTACCCATGGCATTTCGCATCGTCATTCCACCGATGACGTCCGAGTTCATGAACATTTTCAAGAACTCCGCTGTTGTATCTGTAATTGGCATGCTGGAACTAACCGGCCAAGCTCGTCAGTTACTGGAATATACCGCTCACGCCTATGAATCCTTTACTGCCGCCACGCTAGGTTACTTCCTGATCAATGTGATTGTGATGTACTCCATGCGCTGGCTAGAAAACCGCACCCGTGTACCGGGCTACATGGGAGGTAAATAATGGCCTACGAATTTGACTGGAGTTCCATACCTGGCGCGGTACCGGCGCTACTCGACGGAGCCAAGATCACCTTTGAAGTATTACTGACTGCCTTGACGGTTGCCATCCCGTTTGGTGCGTTGCTGGCTGTCATGCGCTTATCGTCCAGTAAGCCCCTCTCATGGTTTGCGGCAGCGTATACCAATACCTTCCGATCAATTCCATTGCTGATGGTGATCTTGTGGTTCTACCTGATTGTGCCACAACTGCTGCGCTCAGTATTAGGAGGTGACATCGAGAATATTGGCTTGGTATCAGCCATGACCGCCTTCGCCTTGTTTGAATCAGCCTACTATGCGGAAATTTTCCGTGCTGGTATCCAAAGTGTGCCCAAAGGCCAGATGGGGGCTGCCACAGCGTTGGGAATGACCAATAGCCAAGCCATGATCCTGATCATCCTGCCACAGGCATTTCGCAATATGACGCCATTGCTACTGACACAGGCAATCGTATTGTTTCAGGACACCTCGCTGGTCTATATCATCGGCGTAATGGATTTCCTGAAAGCGGCGTATTCCGTAGGTGAACGCGATGGCCGGATCGTTGAAATGCTGATCTTTGCCGGTGCCATGTATTTCATTGTCAGCTTTGCCATGTCGCACGCTGTCAAACAGCTTCAAAAGAGGATGGGTAAATGATTTCTATCAAGAACGTCAGCAAGTGGTACGGCCAGTTCCAGGTGCTCACCGACTGCTCGACTGAGGTCAAGAAAGGTGAAGTGGTTGTGGTCTGCGGCCCGTCCGGCTCGGGTAAGTCCACGTTGATCAAGTGTGTGAATGCATTGGAGCCATTTCAAAAAGGCGAGATCATTGTCGACAATATTTCGGTTGGTTCACCCAAAACAGATCTCCCCAAGTTACGCTCACGGGTGGGAATGGTCTTCCAGCATTTTGAACTGTTCCCGCACCTATCAATCACGGAAAACCTGACGATTGCCCAAGTCAAAGTCTTGAAACGCAATCCTGATGAAGCTCGTGATAAGGGGTTGAAGTTACTCGACCGCGTTGGCTTGAAAGCGCATGCTGAGAAATTCCCTGGCCAATTGTCTGGTGGACAACAACAGCGTGTCGCCATTGCCCGTGCCCTGGCAATGGACCCAATTGCCATGCTGTTTGACGAACCGACTTCAGCATTGGACCCGGAAATGATCAACGAAGTCCTGGATGTGATGACCGAACTGGCCCACGAAGGCATGACCATGATGTGCGTAACGCACGAAATGGGTTTTGCCAAACGTGTCGCCAACCGGGTCATCTTCATGGATCGCGGTCAGATTATTGAGGATTGTACGAAGGACGAGTTCTTCGGTACCCAGCGCTCAGAACGTGCGCAGCAGTTCCTGTCCAAAATTCTGCAACATTGATCTGAAATTCTTTGGGAAATATTGATAAACCGGCGTGACCGCCGGTTTTTTTATGCGCCAGGGAATCGCCGTGGATCAGGTTCCCGACGCAGCGCCTCAAAGGCGCTCAGCTCCCAGCTACGAATCGCCAATAGCAGGCTGCTGCCAAATCGGGTCGATTCCGGGGCATCGGTGCTTTCCTGGTGCAGTTCGGCAAACTCTTGTGCCAGTCGGCGCATACGCTGCTGCAATTTCGCATTTGCCTCCGGTGTCAGCATGCCATGTACAAACAACAATTGTTCGCCCGATTGATCAAACTTGGTATTCAGAAAATCATCCCGTACCCGCTGGCGGAAGAAATATTCAATTGGACCACTGGGCAACCATGAAAAATCACGCGCCACCTTAAGTCGAACCCGATTTCCAGGCATCAAATCGATCAATCCCAAACGGTCCAACCGCAACATATGCTGGATACACTCGGCCTCTGTCAACCGATACGTCGCCACAATCCGTGATGCAGTCCAGTGATTGATGATACAAACTGCAACCAACAGCAAAGTACTATCAGACACCAGTTCCTTTTCTTGCGCTGCAGTCAAGTGACGTACAGTGGCTTCGTGTTCTGTGGCCAAACGGGCCAGATCACTCAATTCCATATCCAGCAGACCACACAACTCTTCCAACCTGGTCAGAGTCATTTCCTTACGTGACAACAGGCGTTTGACGCTGGATTCTGACAGATTAATGCGCTGGGCAACATCCGCATAAGTCAAACCATAGGCGCGCAGTTGCCGTTTCAGAGTATCGATCAAGTGATTGGATTGGGCCATGACAAAGTACCAGATTCTGATACGACAGAGCCTATCCAATACCACACTTGCAAGCAAGCTTTACGCTAGGGTGAACATCATCGAAAGTGGCGCGGTTACTTACTCTAATTCCAATACCGTGACACTTGCCCGCCCTCACTTGATTCCAATTGCAGTATCACTTTTACTCTTGATCGTATTTTTACTTCACGGCCCAATTGGTCAACTTGATCATTATCACGACTTTGCCGATCAGCGCAGTCTCGGTGGCATTCCGCATGCCATGGATGTCTGGTCAAACGTCGGTTTTGCCATTGTTGGCACCTTAGGCTTAGCAGTCTGCTGGATGGGCCGCCGTCAATTAGGCGCTCGAACAGCTGGCTACACCATATTTTTTGCCGCCATGCTGATGACCGCTTTTGGCTCCAGCTGGTACCACATCGCCCCAGATAACAGCCGACTGGTTTGGGACCGCCTGCCAATTGCGGTGGCGTGTGCCGGGATCATGTCTGCCGCATGGGCAGAATTTGTTAACAGCAAACAAGCTCGATTTGCTCTACCGTGGCTGCTCTTGGGTGCCTGTTTGAGTGTGGCATGGTGGCACGTGACAGAATTGACTGGTATGGGGGACCTGCGCCCTTATCTCTGGCTGCAGGCCTTGCCACTGATTACTGTTCCCTTGTTGCTCTGGAAAAGCCCAAAGCGTCCAGCACGGGCCGGCGCCTGGACCATTGCCATTCTGTGCTATGTCTTGGCCAAAGGGTTTGAACTGGCAGATCATGCAATCTTTGATCTGCTTCATTTGATTAGTGGCCACACCTTCAAGCACCTGTTCGCCACGTTAGCAGCATGGGCCATTTACTGGCGTCTCCAACAGCTTGTTTCAACTGACACAAGTTATGAGCCAGTGACCCAACACAAGCTATCTATGATCAGCAAGGCCCATTGATCAGAACACCAATGCCAGTATGAAAATACCCAGCATGGTAAATCCGAGGGCAACCTTGGCTGCCATTCCAAGCACGACACCGACCCATGCTGCGGCACCCACTTTGCCAGCACGGACCATATCCTTGCGAACCAGGTATTCACCCAACAATGCACCAACGAAGGGTCCTAGTAAAATGCCCGGCAGACCACCAAAAATGCCCACGACAGCACCGATTGTGGCACCCCATACGGCCTGTTTACTGGCCCCAGCTTTTTGTGCACCAAAGCTGCCAGCCACAAAGTCGATCACCTGTGACAGTATCATCAGTACTGTCAGTACAATCAGCGTACCCCAGCCAACCTTATCAAAACCGTCAATCCATGCGCCAAGACCCATACCAGCCAACATGACCGGCGTACCTGGTAACAATGGCAGGACATTGCCAGCCAACCCAATTACGATCAGTGCACCGGCCAACAGCCACCACCATGTTGTTGCATCCACATTTCACTCCATTTTTTGGACGTATTGAAAACATTTCAACTTCTGGGCAATCCATATTTTGCACGGATGATCAATCCGCTATCCAACCAAAGCGTTTAAGGTCAATTCGACCAGCATCATTGAATGCAACTCCTTCCTCTTCCAGCAATATACGCTGATATTCATCACACCCATCCAGGCCACGTGGGCTGATTCGACCCTGACTATTGACCACTCGCCACCACGGAATATTCACGCCGTCCGGCATTTGACGCAGTGCGTAACCCACCAGACGGGATCGGCGCGGTAGTCCCGCCAATTCGGCGACCTGCCCGTAAGTGACAACATACCCTTGTGGCACTTGACGAATCACCTGATAGAAGCGCGCATAAGTATCTGTTGAGGACATCTTATCCCTATATCCTTTTATAACGTTTGGCAGACATCAGGATAGCCTAGGCTATGATAGCCAGCCGCAACACCCCTATACATCGATTGAGGATGCTATCAATGAAGAAAACTTTGGCTGCCTTGCTATTGTTCACATCTACCTGGGTTGGCGCAGGAACTTTACAAGTGCCGTTGGATAAAACCAAACCCTTTCCCTACAACGAACAGGCTGACGCAAAAGCCGACCTCCGAGCAGTCCAGACCGCAGCCCGTGTCGATGGCAAGAAGGTGCTGGTGGTATTTGGCGCCAATTGGTGCCCAGATTGTCGTGGCCTATCTCAGGAATTGGTATCCGGTGAAACAGCCAAGATTGTGGCCTCATCCTATCATGTGGTGAAGATCAATTTGGGGCGCTGGGACAAAAACCTGGACATCGCTGACATTTACGGCAAACCACAGGCGAAAGGAATTCCCGCGTTGGTGGTGTTGGACCAAGAAGGTGTACTACTAAAAACAATGGATGGCGAAGCGTTGGATAAAGTTCGCGAAGGGCATGATGCAGATATTGCCAAGTTTCTAAAAGAACAGGTAAACAAAAAAGCATCTTGAACATGAATCGGTGCCGATAATCGGCACCGATTCATCAGCCATGCTTAACGATGACGCTCGACCTGGGTTACGTCACGCACAGCTCCGGTATCCGCTGATGTCGCCATGGCAGCATAGGCACGCAAGGCTGCCGATACCGGGCGATTACGGTTCAGTGGCTTCCAGGCATCTTTGCCTTTTGCCTCCATCGCTGTCCGACGTTTGGCCAACACATCATCAGCCACCTGTAAGCTGATCGTCCGGTTAGGAATGTCGATATCGATGGTGTCGCCCTCTTCCACCAAGCCAATCAATCCTCCCTCCGCGGCTTCCGGGCTGACATGGCCAATGCTCAAACCAGAAGTACCACCGGAAAAACGGCCATCTGTCAGCAAAGCACAGGCTTTGCCCAACCCTTTCGATTTCAGGTAGCTGGTGGGGTATAGCATCTCCTGCATGCCTGGGCCACCTTTGGGGCCTTCATAACGGATCAGCACAACATCGCCAGCTACGATCTGATCCGCCAAAATGGCTTCTACCGCAGCATCCTGGCTTTCAAAGATGCATGCCCGGCCAGTGAACTTGAGGATGGAATCATCCACGCCCGCTGTTTTCACAATACAGCCACGTTCTGCAATGTTGCCGTACAACACAGCCAGACCGCCGTCTTGCGAATAGGCATTGGCTTTGTCGCGGATGCAGCCACCCGCTCTGTCGATATCCAGGTCCGGATATCGCATGCTCTGGCTGAAAGCGATGGTTGTGGGAATACCACCTGGCGCAGCACGGAAGAACTGGCGCACTGCATCGCTGCAACTGGCACGCATCACGTCATATTGATCCAACGCTACGCCCATATTGGGGCTATGCACCGTGTGTACCTCACGGTTGATCAGACCGGCTCGGTCCAACTCGCCCAAGATGCCCATGACGCCACCCGCGCGGTGCACATCTTCCATATGGTATTTTTGGGTAGCCGGTGCCACCTTGGCCAGACATGGCACGCGACGGGACATGCGGTCGATATCCTTCATCGTAAACGGTACATTGGCTTCTGCTGCGGCTGCCAGCAAATGCAATACCGTGTTGGTGGACCCACCCATCGCAATATCCAGCGCAATCGCGTTCTCGAAAGCTTCAAAGCTGGCGATTGAGCGCGGCAGCACGCTGTAGTCGTCCTGCTCGTAGTGGCGGCGGGCCAGCTCCACAATCAGCCGGCCCGCTTTCAGAAACAATTCCTTACGGTCGCCATGGGTCGCGACTGTTGAACCATTGCCCGGTAACGACAAACCCAAAGCTTCGGTCAGACAGTTCATCGAATTGGCAGTAAACATGCCGGAGCAAGAACCGCAGGTTGGGCAGGCAGAACGTTCAATTGCGGCAACCTCTTCGTCACTGACCTTATCGTCTGCTGCTTCCACCATCGCATCCACCAGATCCAATGCCCGTGTTTCTCCATGCCAGTTGACCTTGCCAGCTTCCATTGGCCCGCCGGACACGAATACCACTGGAATATTCAAGCGCAGTGCTGCCATCAGCATACCTGGCGTGATTTTGTCGCAGTTCGAGATACAAACCAACGCATCGGCACAGTGGGCATTCACCATGTATTCGACCGAATCCGCAATCAGATCGCGTGATGGCAACGAATACAGCATGCCACCGTGACCCATGGCAATACCGTCATCAACGGCAATGGTATTGAATTCCTTGGCAACGCCGCCGGCCTTTTCAATTTCCCGCGCCACCAGTTGGCCCAGGTTATGCAAGTGAACATGGCCAGGAACAAACTGGGTAAACGAGTTGGCAATGGCAATGATCGGCTTCTGGAAATCTTCATCCTTCATGCCGGTGGCACGCCATAATGCGCGTGCACCAGCCATGTTGCGACCATGTGTGGTAGTACGGGAACGGTAAACGGGCATAGCAACCTCAATCGATTCGGAAACAGTCAGGCCTGCTGTGCAGCGCACAGCAATGTCTTGGGCGTCGCTGTGGGTGATGCGACGAAGTGGCAGGGTTAGCCAGAAGTCACGGTGCTTGCCCGGATGAGAGCAAGCACCATGCGGTCATTCAAGTGTTGATGTGATTGTAACAAAAACAACGGTGATACGAATGCGGACAAACCGTTAGGAGCTACGTGCAACCTTCATACCTTGCCGGGATGCATGCCTGCGGCCACTTCACCCAGTGCAGCCACATTTTCAATACGCGAGATCTGTTGCAACAGGTGGTCGGCGACCTGATCCTCAACGACTGCCAGCTCATTTTCCATCATGCCTAAAGCCTTGCCATACTCAACAATGCGCGCCCTTTCAGTGGTGGAATACTGGCCATCTGCATAAGCCAGCAACAGGCAGGAATGGAGGAATGCGCGTTTCAGTTCTGGCGTATTGAAATTATCTGCCAAGGCTGACAGATCCAGCTTGACGGATACCAACTCCTGAAAAGTGGTCAGTGCCTGGCTATCTGCCTGGCAGGCTTGGTAGAAGCCGTTGAGCATGACCCGCTCAGCATCATGTACGCCATCGACCAATGACAGCTCGTGCATGGCACGAACCAGCAGCTGGACGTGATTGATGTTCAACTCGATATTCATGGTGGAGATCATGGTCTTCCTCTCGTTTCGAAATAGTGCAATCCGTTGAGCGTCATCGCCTCGATATCAGGGCTAAAGCCGCAATTCACGCTTCAGTTCCCGCAGACGCTGATGTATCTGTTCTTGTGTGTAATCACGGTAGCGGGCCGGCAACATACTGCGACGGGATGCTTCAAATACGGCTTGCAGCTCCATGTACTCCAGCATCGCGCTATCACGTGAGGGCATGTAATCCTGCGCTGCAGTGTCCAGAATCGGCAACGTAATGGCCTTGCCATCCGCCAGTGCGTGCGCCAACAACGCCACCGCTTCCAGATCCGCATTGGCGTAGCCAGTCAGCCGGCTCAAAACCGGGTCAGCTTGAGACCAGTCGAAACCGCTCGTCAGGCGATGCCGGGCGAACAGCGCTTGCAAAATGGCCGATACTTCATCGACCGAATCCGGGTAGAAAAACGGTATCTTGCGATCAAGCCGACCGGCCCGTTTGATGTCGATATCCAGTTTGTCTGGTCGATTGGTCATCATCACAAACAACACCACCCCCCGGTTTTCCGGGTCGCTCATGAATGCCTTAAGCCGGGCGATGATTCGCGAAGAAGTACCGCCATCTGTGTCTTCAGAGCCCCCGCCAAAGCTGCGATCACCTTCGTCGATGATCAGAACAATAGGGCCCAGTGCTTTGACCATGCCCAATACCTTTTCCAGATTGGCTTCTGACGAACCCACCCACTTGGATCGGAAGTTCTTGAGCGTGACTGCACTCAAACCCGCACTTTTGACAAAACAATTGGCCACGAAGGTTTTACCAGTCCCCATTGGGCCAACAAACAGCAAACCCATCGGTACCCTTGTCTTGTCACCGCTACGGATCGCAGCAGCAATCTGCTCCAGCTCTGCCTTCAGCCCTTCGTTCCCACCCACAGCCGACAAATCGTGGCGAGAATCGACAAACTCAATCAACCCTTCGCACTCTTTCTCGATGATCTCCCGCTTGCGGGCATACACCAGATCCAGTACTTCTGCATAGGGATCGCTGCTGGCTGAATGTTGCTGCTGGATATCAGGGTTCAACAGGTGGCGGATTTCGTCGGCATCCATACCACGTGTCAGCAGGGTCAATTTGTCGGCACGGGTGCTGACATCCACCGAATCCGCCAACAGGGACAAAATCAACACACGTCGATCGTCATCGCTCAAGTCATCTGCCCTTGGCGACAGAATCTGGGCAATCTGCACAGCACGTAGCCCTGCGGTATGTTCTGCCAAGCGTTGCACTTGTGTTGACGGCATGGTCGTATCGCATTGCTGGATGACGGTTTCACGCAAGACCCGATCGGGTAACGGTATTTCGACAGCCGCCACACGTGGGTTGGCTACAATTTTGGCATTCAGCTCGGTCAGAGATTCGGTCAGCAAAAACACCACATTATCCTTGCGATGCAATTGCGGGCTAAGTGTCCAACGGTGAAGCCGGATGGCGGCAAAACGATCCGCGTGCGTCAGCATGCTCTCATCACCTGGTGGGGCGACACTGCTGGCGTAGGGTATGATCAACGCCGTGCGATCCTGGGCCATCAATTCAGGCTCCAGCTTGGCCAATACCTCATCGGGCAAAGCCCCGGCTGGCAACGAAGTAACTGGCGACATGACTGCCCGCTTGGCATAACGCACACCAGCCGACGGGTCGTAAACAATGATTGTCTGCTTGTTGTCCTTCAGCAATACATCCGTCAAGAAATCGACCAGTGTGTAATAGTGCCCGTCGTAAAGCTGCTCATCGAACACATTGTGATGCAGCACAAACATGGAAGCTTCACCACTCACATATTTGCGGCGAACATTTTCGGCCCAACCAGGCAAAGCTGGTCTTGCAGGCAACGACGGCGGGGTCATCATGACATTACATCTGCTTGCCAGCAGCAGCCTGGGCGCGCTGCCGCTTCAACTCGTCCAATTGGGCACGGGCAGTCACCGTACCAGTTTGTTGACGCAGTTTATCCAGACGCACATCCAGATCGGTATCGCGTAGTTCCTTGCCCAAATTGGCCTCGGCAATAGTGGTTTTGATGTGCTCACGAACACGGTCCAGCGCTTGCACGTCAGCCTCAACACTCAAACCTTCCAGTTGCGATTGAATCTGGATCCGGGCCTGGGCGCTTTGCATCTTGGCCAGCATCCGGTCACGCTCATCCTTGAGTTTGCCAATTTCACCCTGCACAGCCAGCAAGGCATTCTTGGCATCATCAGCATCAGATTTGGCCTGCTCTGCCTCGCCCACCAAGCCATTCAGATCGGCCTCGATCGCACTTTTCTTTTGCAACAGCACCAGCGCCAAGTCATCCTGATTGGTGGCCAATGCTGTCTCCAGCTCGCGCGTGACCTGGTCAAGCGCTTTGCGTTCGGTATTCACCCGGCCATCGATTTCGTCACGACGACGGATGATTGCTGCTGTCGCCGACTTCAAGCGGGTGTATTTGGTCACCATGCCATTGATGGCGTTCTCATAGGCTATTTCGGGATGTTCTTTTTCAACATCGGCAATCCACAGCGATACAAAACCACTCCACAGGTTACCCAAACGGGCAAAAAAATTAACATTCGCCATGTTTCGCTCCTATTTCTGTCAGATTCATTAAGGGGTCATGATTAACCCGCTCGAAAAAAGTTCGGTGATCTTCGGCAAAACGCTTGAAGCCCTGATGCAACTGCGCACGCAATACGTCATGCATAGCTGTCGGCACATTGCGGAAGGCCAGTCTCGCACCTTGTGTTGCCCAATCGAAATGGTCTGCCTCTGCGCCACCACCATGTCCGGAATGAATGGCAAGCCATTGGTATGCCACATGGTCTTGCCCGGCAATATTGACCCGGGTGTTTTTCAATGTCTGTACAAGCGTCGGCGCGTAGAAACACAGCGTTTCGTCAATGATGGAAAATTCACGATCCGCCAATAATTCGGAACCCAGGTGATAACCAATGCAGCTGAAAATGGCCGGTAAGTCATCTGCCGTACCAACGCCATACCCTTCGGCGACACGGGCATTCAATAATGTCAGCCATTCAGGTTCATGCAACAGGGCATTGAGGTCGGCATGCTGTAGAGGATTGGCAGCGGTCTCAACATCGATCACCCCTTTCAGCATGGATTGCGCCAGACAGCGGTGTGTATCACGGTGGACGGTATCGCGGTCATCGAACTCATCACGTGCAGCATCAAAGAAAAAGCTGGCCACAAATACGCTACGATCTGCCAATGCGGCCACTGGTTGCGTCGCATCATTGAACAGACCACGGGAACGGCCGATTTTACCGGCCAACGATGCGACACCTGAGCCAAAAAAACCGTTCCAGCTAGCATAGCGCCCAAGGAAACGAATGCGCGTCAGCGGGGCCTGTAATGCATCGGTCAGGGTATCTTTGACCAAGGCCTCGTGCAGTCCAAAATCGCACAATGCTTTCAGTTCCGAAACGGTGATGTTGCCCATAGCCTCTTCCTTACGTCGATCAATTGAAGCGATTCATTGGGTCGGCCAAGCTAACCGTTCAGTGACTGACATTCACGGTTGCTTTACCTGCAGCGGGTCGAATTGGCTCACGCAATTCGGCCTCATAACCACTACACAATTCTTCCTCCAGGCGCAGGCGATCAATGGCCTCTTGCAGCCTGCCTCCTCCTTCATTAAAGGCAGGGACGGCAATCACTGCCTGATAGATTTCCTCCACCGCATCTGGCAATGATAGCAGCGCAGCTTCCACAGCCGCTTTCCGCCCAGTCAAACGTTGGTGGCGCTGGCGAAGTTCTTCCAGATCGGCTCGCGCTTTCAACAAGCTATGCTGATCGCCACCACCGGCCGCAATCTGGCTATCGATCTGTTCAATCTTGCGTGTCAATTTGGCCTCATCCACGCTTTCCTGTCGGGATGCAATACTCAGACGTGCCAACCAAAGACTCATGAAATCCACCGGTGCATCTTCCAGTCTGGCCATATCATGGGAAGGAATGGCCGTTTCACGGTGAGATGCTGCGGCAATGATCGCCATAATGCGCTCTTGTATTTGTACCAGCACCCGCCAATTCGGATGCCCTTCATTGCAATGACGCAGGATTTCTGATCGTAGTTGCGCCATGCGCAAATCGCGTTGGCGATTCCGATAGGCCCGATCCACCTTGGCACGGAAGGTTGAAGATGATGGAATGAATGTTGCGGCAATGATTTCGCCAGCAACAAATGCAATGGCCGGCAAAATTGCGCCGGACAGGCCGAATGGTATGGCAAGCAAAGCGCTGGTCGCTGCCGTACCCAAAAAAGCATAGAAATTGGGCTGGCTCCGCAGCATCTCCTTCAGATAGGACGGTTGTTCTGTTTGGCCGGTCGTCCAGCCATTCTGCTCGCTCAAGGTACTACTGCTCCTACTCGGACATTTTCCATATCAAGGTGGTTCGACTTCAGACCGATACCGCTACCGTGCCGCGCCGATTACCACTATGCAGTGTCGCCAATACGCGCTCCTCCATTTTGATGGCTTCAGCTGATCGCAGCCATTGCTCACCGCGCGGTCTCAGCGCATGGATATTGAAGTCATCAGCAATTTTTGCCGGCTGGGTCGACAACACAATTACGCGATCCCCCAGTATCAAGGCTTCAGTGACATCATGGGTTACAAAGATGGTCAGGCAAGGTGAATCATGGTGCAGCTTGGCCAACAGCTGCTGCATTTCGGCGCGGGTCTGTGCGTCCAGCGCACCAAATGGCTCATCCATCAACAGGATTCGCGGCCTAAGGACGAGTGCCCTGGCCAACGCCACCCGCTGATTCTGCCCACCGGACAATTGCCCAGGAAGATTCCGCTTGCGGTCAGCCAAGCCGACCGCTTCCAGCATTGCATCCACTCTGTCGGTCCACTCCTTTTGTGGCACACTCTGGCGCCAGCGAGCAAAACGAAAAGGTAGTGCAACGTTGTCCCATACCGTCAGATCCGGTCGGTTGGCATAGCGCTGGAACACCATCACCACGTCATCATGAGCCGCCGTACATGGCTGACCGTCAATCAGCACCTCACCTGTAGTAGGTGTATCGACACCAAATGGGCGCACCCCACCCATCATGTGTAACAAGGTCGATTTGCCACATCCTGACGGCCCCAACAACATGTTGATGCCAGGTTTGTCGAAGCGTAGGGAAACATCATTGATGACGGTGATGGGTTGACGGCTGCCATCACGGGCCGGATATTGCTGCACGATGTTACGCAGCTCGACACTGATGGCCGGCGCAGTGCTCATAACTGGGTTTCCCATGGGTAAAGTCGGCGCTTGGCGTATTGCATCCCCTGATAGGTGGCAAGGGCCAGTGCAATGATGACGATAATGCCGGCAAACACCTGATCCATCGCCGAGAAACGTCGTGCGTTCTGAATCAACTGGCCAAGGCCTTCCTGAGCATTGACGTACTCTGCAACAGTGATATAAGTCCACATCACGGACACCGACACGATCACGGCATCCGCAATACGCGGCATCGACAGCGGCAGTACCGAATGACGTACCGCCTCCCACGGCGTAGCGCCAAGGTCACGGGCACTGATCCAATAGGCTTGCGGTACGGCACGCACAGCATCACGTACCATGGGAATCAGGTACACCACGGCCCCTACGAACAGAAACAGGATCTTCATCCATTCACCAATCCCGAACCACATCACCATGATTGGCAGCAAAGCCACCACTGGCGCCGACCTGAAAGGATCAATCAATGGCGACAAGGTAGCATTGACCCGTGGTGAGGCCCCCATCAACACGCCGACAGGGATACCGATCATCAGCACCAGGACACCTGCAGCCAGTACCCGCCCAACGGACCAGAGCGTGGCGGTCAACAGCAAACTGGTCTGACGCTCGCCATCCCAAACCAAGTATGTCAATGCTTTGGCCACCTGCCATGGTGCTGGCAACTTGTTGGGGCCTACCAGACCGGAACCAGCTAGTGCGCTCCAAACCATCAGGACAACCAATACCGCTAAAATACCCAGCCAGCGACGCTGGCTGGCGTCAAGCAACGCATAGGGATTCCAGAAACTCTTCGCGTCTGACATGGTTACCCACTCAGCGGGTCAATACAGCCGTACGGGTTGTACGGTTCAAGGCACGGCAGTCTTCAACCGTCAACTCTTCCGCCGCTGCATTGCGTTCGTCACACAACGGCTTGTCCGGGCCGTTGCCGAGGATTTTGAACCGGGCTCGGTCAAACTCCCATTGACTGACCAAGTAGTTCACCACCGCCTGAGCACGGGCTTGCGACAGGCGCATATTGGTGTCTCGCGCTCCAGTTGCATCCGTATTCCCAGAGATTTCAAAATAAGCCGATCCATTGTTTTCAATGAAAGGCACCATTTCGTCATCAATGGTCTTCTGCGCCCGCTTGGTCAACTCAGCTGATCCGCTGGCAAATCCGACCCGCACCGGTTTGGTCACGGTGGCTTCTTTGCTCGCAGCTGCTTCACGGCCCGTATCGCTGAAACTGTACTCAGGTTTGGTCGCGGCTTGCTGAGCAGCCTTGTTCTTGTCCAGCAATGTCTTTATGTAGCGCAGATCAACCGAATCCTGCGGCTCAATGACCGGAGATTTGGGGTTGGCCAAGGCACCGGCAGCACGGTAAATGCCATCAAAACGACGGTAAACCCGCTCGTAGTGGTTGGTACCACCCGCCAGACCCAGAATCCGCGCGTTGTCTTCCAAGCCCGTCCATACCAGATTATTGAACAAGCTCTTGATGAACGGTTTGCCTTGATCTTTGGCCAGCAGGGCAAAAAACTCCTCGGTGTTCACCAAGGCTTCTACTGCATCGTCTGGTTTGGCCTTGGCCGCATCGATACCTGCCATCCAACCACTGACAAAACCCTGGATTGCCGCTTGGTTGACCGGATCCTGCAACACGCGCTGGTCACACACCATGACGTCGTAAATCAGATTGGAAGCTGTCTTTGTGGAATACACCACCTTGGCACCAGGAATCTTTTTCAGCGCAAGTGACAGGTCGGGATCCCACAATGCAGCGGCATCGACATTACCAGCCTCCAGTGCGGCACGAACCCCGGCCGTACCTTCCTCTGCGTTGATGAAGACCATCTTCACCGATGCCTTTTTACGAGCAGTGAGACTGGAGCTATCCAGCGCATCAATCACCATGCCGTGTGAAGGGGTGAACTGCAACATGGCGATGTTGCGCCCGGCCAGATCTTCCACACTCTTGATGGCTGGATCACGGGTGATGATGGCATCTGCCCCCTGTGTGTTATCGACCACCATGACCGCGCGTGCATCCAAGCCAGCATTGCGCAGATTAGGCTGCTCCTGAGCCCAGAAATCCGAGGTACGCCATGCACAATGGGCAGCTTTGGATTCAAAAATGGTCGACAAGGTAGGGATATCGTCCTGAATTACCAACTTTACTTGCACCCCCTGCCGATCAAAGATTGAGCCGGACTGGGTAGTCAATGACTTACCGTTGGCCACCAGCGCTGGAGCATAACCGTGAAAGCTGACAATGCTGACCTTCAAAGGATTGCCATTGCTACCCAAAGTGCCTGACACTTTTTCCGGTGCAGATGGCGTAGCTTTACCTGAAGTAGCTGTTACATCAGTCCGCTGACCAGCATCAGCACCACTCATCGGTTGCGAATTACTCATGCGCTGTACGATGTCTTTCAAGCCGAAATGCCAGGCGACTGCTGTCGCACTACCCAGCACGGCTACCGTAATCAGGCCTTTGGCCAAAGGAGTCAGTCTTGCCATAGTTGTCGTGTGTCGTCCGAAGAAAATTGAAAAACCGAGCCGCATTCATGTTGACTGCGGTAATGAGAATTCATGCGGCAGGCGTACCAAAAATGCGCCGGATTTCCTCTAACCTGCCGATTTCCACTTGTAGTCGGGCGGTTTCACGCTCTGCGGCCTCCCGTGTCGCTCTGGCCTGGTGTTCAGACTCGGCCTTTTCATTGGCGGCCCGAGCCAGTTCCCGCTCCATCAATGCTTCCAGGTCTGTCATTTGCTGGCGGATACGTGCGACGCTCTCTTGTAGCACCTGTTCCCGCTCGATAATGGCTTGCTGCGTCGCTTGTTCGGCCGAAGCAACGGCAGCCATGATTTGCTGCTTCGCTTTCTCCAGCGCCTGCACTTTGATTGTTGCATCAGCAACCGAATCATCGATGGTCCAGCTTTCATCTGCCGCATCCAGTGCCAGCACCGCTGCTTTACGGGTATTTGCATCCAATGCCAGTAACCCGTCCAATACTTTCAGCAGTTTTTCAGCAGCAAAGGGAGAAGGGGGAATATTGAACGCACTGTAGATTTCTTCCAATGGCCGTTGCTCGGTCACACCTTCAGCTACCGGCACAGGTATTTGCGCTGGGATTTCCAGAGTAAACGGTTCAATTGGCACGTCACGCCCAGGGACATCGTCACCTGTATTGATAAGTGATTTGGTCTCAGCAACCTGGGGGTCGTTCGGGACATCATCCAGTTCAATCAATCCAACCTTGTGCAGTGCGCGCATGAAGCCACTCACGTGATACTCCCTTTGATTTTATTGATCGTATCGAGCGTCATCCACCCCATGCAAGCGAACATCATGGGCTGCATGCTGTAGTCAGACCGCCATCACAGGCGATCTCAGTATACACCGCCAGCCTAGGCTGGCGCAGTGTGTTGCATTGCATATGCAGTGTGCCAACCAACAGCGTCTTCTCACCGTCTTGTTACCATCACGCAACGGGTCAGTAAACCCATCACCACCCCCCAGAATGCAGAGCCAATCCCAAGCAAAGTCACCCCGGATGCGGTTACCAGAAAAGCTACCAAAGCAGGTTCCCGTTCAGTTTCATCGTGTAATGCGGTCGACAGGCCACGTCCGATCGTGGGCAATAATGCCAAGCCGGCAATAGAGATGATCAACTCACGCGGAAAGGCCTGGAATACATCGACAATCACCGGTGCCACCAGTGCCAAGGCAATATATAGCGCACCGGCGCCAACAGCTGCCCAGTAACGTTTACCTGCATCGGGATGAACTTCAGCACCCATGCACAGCGCTGCCGTGATGGCGGCCAGATTCAGACCAAAGGCACCAAACGGAGCGAACACCAGCGTAGTCAACCCTGTCAGGGTAATGATGCGTGAAATGGGGGCAGGATAGTGGAACGCCTTCAGTACAGCCACACCTGGCACATTTTGTGAAGCCATGGTGACCACGAACAAAGGCAAAGCAATGCTGATGATATCGGTGAATACAAATTGTGGTGTAGTCCAGATCGGCAGATTGAACGTCCCCATTGCTTGGGGTAGCGGCAGTTGCCCACATAAGGCGGCGGCGGCGACACCCACCGCCAGCACCCATGGCACAGCAAAGCGCGGTGACCAGCGTTTGCCCAAAAAATAGGTCAGTACCATGCTACCAACGATCGGGAATGCCGTCTGAAGACCTGCGAAAGTCTCCAGTGCAAACTTGACTAGTACGCCGGCCAGCAAGGCACTGGCCAATGCTGCCGGGATACGATGCATACCACGTTCGAACCAGCCCGATACCCCCATGAGCGTCAACAATATCCCACACACCACAAATGCACCAATCGCACTAGGCAAACTACCCTGATGCGCAGTAACGGCCAACAGGGCAGCCCCTGGTGTCGACCAGGCAGTGACAATCGGCATCCGTAACCAAAGGCTCGGCAGCAAGGTGGTCAACCCCATCCCCAGACACAGCACTACAGTCATAGAAATGATGTGTTCGCGGTCCATTCCCATAGCTTGGCCGGCCTGCACCACGATGGCGTAAGAGCTGGTGAACCCAACCAGCACCGTCACCACGGCGGCGGTTGCAATGGTCAAGGCGTGAGAACGCACACTCATAAATACCTTTCAATCATTCATATCCGGTTATAGCCATGCTATATGGTGATTATGGGGCCGATTAGGAAAACTTGGATAGCACCTTTCACGTTCCATGCCGCATCAGCTCATCACCTTTCATTAAGTGGCTGTGTATAATTTGCGACTTTCCTTTGTAAGCCGAGTACACCGCCATGATCACCCACCCACAATTTGACGCCGTGGCGATCCACTTGGGGCCATTGGCCATCCGTTGGTATGGGTTGATGTATCTGGTCGGATTCATCCTGTTCATCGTCTTGGGGCGCATGCGCATCAAACGCCGTCCTGACTTGGGCTGGGATAATCGCCAACTGGATGACTTGCTGTTCTACGGTGTGCTAGGTGTCGTACTGGGTGGACGCCTGGGATACGTGTTGTTCTACAAATTTGGCGATTACCTGAGTAATCCAGCAGCGATTCTGAAAGTCTGGGAAGGCGGTATGTCCTTCCATGGTGGCTTTTTGGGCGTATTGGCAGCAATGTGGCTGTTTGGCCGCAAAACTGGCAAGACGTTTTGGCAAGTAGCGGATTTTGTCGCACCACTGGTCCCCACCGGCTTGCTGGCTGGCCGTATCGGTAACTTCATCAACGGCGAGTTATGGGGTCGTGTTACCACACCTGACTCCCCCTGGGCCATGTTGTTCCCACAAGCAGCACGTGAAGATATCAACGCAGCCGCCAGCAACCCACAATGGCAAAGCTGGCTGCTGCAGTATGGTGCCTTGCCACGGCATGCCTCGCAGTTATACCAAGCTGCACTGGAAGGTCTGTGCCTGTTCCTTATTCTGTGGGCCTTTTCTGCCAAGCCACGGCCATCTGCTCAAGTGTCAGCCGTATTCCTGATCGGTTATGGCAGCTTCCGCTTCATTTCAGAATTCGCTCGCGAACCAGACAGCTTTCTGGGTTTACTGGCCATGCAATTGAGCATGGGGCAATGGCTAAGCCTGCCGATGATCATTGCGGGTATTGGTTTGTTTGTCTGGGCGGGGCGCAAACAAGCCTGATTGAGCAAGACCACCCAAAGAAACGGGATGGGCTGGCATACTAGCCCATTTTTCATGCCCGACAGTGCAGGAGCACTTTTTCAGATGCATACCTGCCATGCATCAATGACATTGCCAATCGTTGCCTAACGCCATTAGGCTCCTTGTTCACCTAGAACTATGGAGCCAACAATGTCTTCCCAACCCATCACGCTTTATGTGGATGCCCACTTCACCAGCCCCTACGCCATGTCGGTATTTGTTGGCCTACATGAGAAAAAGCTGCCATTCGAACTAGTCACCGTCGATCTCTACGCTGGTGCCAATCGCGAACCCCATTTTACCGGCACCTCGTTGACACAACGGGTACCCACGTTGGTGCATGGCGATTTTGCGCTTTCGGAGTCATCCGCCATCACCGAATACCTGGACGAGACCTTTGATGGTGTTGCACTTTACCCGCGGGAACCACAACAACGTGCACGAGTGCGTCAAGTACAAGCTTGGCTACGCAGTGATCTGATGCCAATTCGTGAGGAGCGCCCGACCACAACCATTTTCTATCAACCCAGTACAATCCCGCTATCTGACAAAGCGCAACAAGCCGCCAAGAAATTGATCTTTGCGGCCGAATCGCTATTGCAAGGTCGGGACACCCTGTGTGAGGAATGGAGTATTGCCGATGTGGACTTGGCGCTCATGCTGAACCGGTTGGCAATGAATGGTGATCCCTTGTCACCACAGCTTGCCGACTATGCCAAACACCAATGGCAACGACCCTCAGTCCAATTATGGGTGAATCGGCAACGCCCCGCCTACTAACACCGTCATGTGCCCGGCTGCTGCTCGGTCCGGGCCGTCAGATTTATTTACATATTCGATTTAATTTACATTCCAATAAAATAACAAGTAATTGATTAAAAATAAATATAACGCATTGGTGCAACCATTGCTTTCAGCACTGCATGCACATCTACCGCATAAAGGAGTCATGCCATGCTGCGTCGTCCCAAGCTGTGTGCTCTTGCTGTAACCGGCCTCATTGCCGCCTCTATCCACACCAGTTACGCCAGCCCATTCACCAGTTCACTATCCGCAACTGCCAGCAGCAGCTTTGATCTGATCAATTCGCTGGCACCAATAGGTACCGCACAACAATCTGGCTCCATTTTTCACACTGCTGGCGGTGTCATAACCAGCAGTGTATTCAACGGTGTCAGCATTACGCCCGGCTCGATCAACGGCGGCCTTACCGATGTTGGGGATGGCGTAGGCATGTCGATCGATGCCAATGGAAGCGGCCAGAGCGGGGTATCAGAAAATGGTGGTATTTTTGGCGATTGGCAAATGTCATTGCAGAATACGTCTGCCGTAGACACGCTATTCATCAGGCTTGCCCTGCATGTCGTCTACGATGGCCCGGCCGCATTTGGGCAGGATGCTTTCATGCTGTTTGATGTGTCCATTCAGGATAGTGGACTCAACGAATTGTTGTTCAGCCATCGATTGGCAGACTCGCTCAATGGTGACAATCCACCAGGAGACAGCAACCCGGGTCATATTGATATATCGCTGCTTCCAGGGCAATCAGCCAGCTATACCGGGGTAGTAAGAGCACGTGGCGGCGCGTTTGCTTTCGATTCCTCCTACAATGGCTTCATGAATGCCTCGTTCAGTATCGAGAGTGTACGAACCAGCCGACGGAACATCCCAGAACCATTCCCGCTGTTACTGATCGGAACGGGCTTGCTCAGCATCGCATGGCAACGTTCGAAATCCAGCTTCTCTAAATAAATTGATACCCCATTCAGCAATACCTACTGCGGCATCAACCCAGCAGCGGGCCGGGCCACGTCGCTGTTTCATTAACCGATAGGAGCTTGTCATGATTCGCATGCAACATCATTTGTTGATTAGCACTGTCTTGTTGGTCACGCCACTGTCTGCGACGCTGGCTTGTTCTTCAGAACCCATCCTGGGATCCATCTGTACCGTTGGATTCACCTTCTGTCCGCGCGGCTGGGCAGAGGCCAACGGGCAATTGCTTTCCATCGCACAGAATACGGCTTTGTTTGCATTACTGGGTACAACTTATGGTGGCAATGGGCAAACCACCTTTGCGTTACCCGATCTACGCGGCAGAGCCATCGCTCATACAGGGCAAGGGCCAGGCCTATCCAATCTGGACCAAGGGCAGGTCTTGGGAAGTGAAAATACCACGTTGATCGTCAACAATCTGCCACCTCACAATCACAGCGCCAGTTCCAACGCCGCCATCACAGCCAAGCTTCGTGGCAGCAGTGGCAATGGATCGACCGACAGCCCTGCTGGTGGTGTGCTGGCGAAGCAAGCCCGCACCAACATCTATGGCGCCGGACCGGCCGATACGGACATGGGACCATCAGCCATTGCTGTTAATGCGACGGTGGCAACCACAACCAGCAACACCGGTGGTGGCCAACCATTCGACAATCATCAGCCCACTTTAGTCATGCGACAGTGCATTGCTCTGGAAGGCATTTTCCCTTCCCGAAATTGACCACTGGCATGCCACAGGCCAAAACAAACGGGGCGCAACGTGTCAGCGTTACACCCCGTCATATTGAAATATCATCAACCCTACTACAACCAGCGACGTCGCCAGAACGAATAGCCCATCACCGATGCAATTACCACCAGTAAACCCAGTACGCCAAAGTAGCCCCAATGCCACTCCAACTCCGGCATGTATTTGAAGTTCATGCCATAAATCCCGGTAATTAACGTCAGCGGCAAGAAGATCGTGGTAATCGCGGTCAAAAAGCGCATTTCGACATTCAGGCGATTTGACAGCGCGGATAGATAGATATCCTGCATACCCGCGATCAGATCTCGGATAACCTCGGTGGATTCGATCACATGCACAGTGTGATCATAGACATCACGCAGGTAAAGTCGGGTATCTGCACCAAACAGATCATGCTCACCACGAGCCAGCGTACTGAACAGCTCGCGCAGCGGCCATAACGAGCGTTTCAGCAACAAGGTATCTGCCTTCAGTATATGAATACGCGGCAACAGCTTGTGACTGGGACGTTGTAGCAATTCATCCTCTAGCCTTTCAGTGGCATCATTGACTCGCTCCAACACGACAAAGTAGTAGTCAACAATCGCATCCAGAATGGAATAGGCGAGATAGTCCGCACCGGATCTACGTAATAGGCCGGTGCCCGCACTCAAACGCTGGCGAAGGTCCGCCAGTTTGCCTGTTGGCCGTTCTTGAAAAGTCAGTACCCAATTCGGCCCCACCGCCAGGCTGACCTGTTCGGAAAACAGATTGCCATGGGTGTCACAGTCAAACACCCGAGCCACAATGTATAAATAGTGACCGTAATCCTCCAGCTTGGGACGCTGATCGGTATTCAGAATGTCTTCCAGTGTCAATGGGTGCAGATTGAAGCGCTCACCGATCTCAGCCATGATCTCTGGCTCATGCAGGCCGTGCACATTCAGCCAATATACGCCGCCATTCGGCTGATAAGCTTTGCCCTCTTCCAGGCTACGAAAATGCGTCTCCCGATACCGCTCAACATCATATTCGATCAAGGTGATCGCTGGCACGTCCGTTTTCACGTCACCGATGTGTATCAATGCGCCCGGGCCTTGGCCAGTTTTGCGCAGGCGGTCTTTGTAGAGCTTACGCGCTCTTGCCATGACGAATCTCCAAGCCCAATCCAACGGCTTGCCAGAATTCAGCTTCCTGCTTCAATGCCATATCCGTCAATGGACTGTGTTCCAGCCATTTGCGATCGATCGTCAGCGTAAAACCCTTGTTACCATTGATGACCAGCTGGATATCGGGCAGCTTGACGTCCATCCGGCTCCGGAAGAACAAGGCTCCCAGACGGATCGCTACGATGCGAGACCATTCGGTCAGACTGGCACCTTTAAGCTGCTTCCCAAGATTACCGCGATGGGCCAGTGCCATGCGCGACAACGCCAACTGCTCTGGCTTGGAAAAACCAGGCATGTCGGCATTTTCAAGAATATAGGCTGAGTGCTTGTGATAACCCGTGTGTGATACCGATAAGCCGATTTCATGCAGTTTGGCCGCCCAGCTGATGATTTGTAGCGCCTGCTCATGGTCACCTTCCAGCTGCCTTGCCAGCTGTAGGTAAAGCTTCACGGCCAGGTTCATCACGCGTTCGGTCTGACCGATATCCACATGATAACGGCGTTTGAACTGCGCCACCGTCACATCACGCATGTCCTTGTGATGGTGGCGCCCCAATAAATCCCACAATACTCCTTCGCGTAGCGCACCATTGGCTGTGATCATCTGTTTGATGCCCAGCTCGGCAAACGCTGCATACATGATGCAGAAACCACCCACGATCACCGGGGCGCGATCAGGCCGTAAACCATTGAGTTTAAGATCCGCAATATTCCCCTGAGCAAGCAACATATCACGTACACGCTCCATGCCTTCAGCGGTGATGCCATTGGTACTCAGGTCGTTCAATTCCATAATGTCAGCCAGGGACCTGGCTGTACCGGAAGTGCCGACCGCCTGTTGCCAATGGGTCGCATGGAACTCGCCGACTATACGAACGATTTCATTGCGTGCGGCCAGCTCTGCTGCCCGCATTGCCTGCTTGGTGATCTTGCCATCAGGAAAAAAGCGCCGTGTATAGCTGACGCACCCCATGTAAAGACTCTCAGTCTTTTGCGGTTTAAGTTGACTACCAATGATGAATTCCGTCGACCCACCTCCAATGTCGATCACCAGACGTTTTTCCTTAGTGGCAGGTAGACTATGTGCTGCACCCAGGTAAATCAGGCGTGCCTCTTCACGACCAGCAATGATCTCAATTGGGAAATCGCCCAAAGCCTGTTCAAAACGCGGCATGAATTCGGAAGCGTTCAACGCTACCCGCAACGTATTGGTACCAACAATGCGGACCGCCTCCTTTGGCAGGCCACGCAAACGCTCACCAAACCGGCGTAGGCATTGCACAGCACGTTGAATGGCTGCCTCTTCCAACCAATCATCAGCGGTCAAGCCGGCCCCAAGTCGAACAGGGTCTTTCAGGGTATCAAGGGGATAGATCTGATCGTCGACAACACGGGCAACCTGCAGCCGAAAGCTGTTGGAACCCAAGTCAACTGCGGCAATAGTGGGAAAATTCATCGATAGGAAAATGCCGCTCACATATCGCAAGCGGCTTCAAAAATGACAATGCTGTTATTGTAACGCTTCGCGCTCGACTTCTTCGACAGAAGTGTGACGAACGTCCTTACCCTTGACCATGAACACCACGTATTCACTCATGTTTTTGGCGTGATCGCCAATACGTTCCAATGCTTTGGCAATCGACAAAATCTCCAACGAAATCGAAATGGTTCGTGGGTCTTCCATCATGAAGGTAATCAATTGTCGAATGATGGCACGGTATTCTTCATCCACCTGAAGATCAGCCCGTACCACTTGAGCCGCTGCAGTCAAATCCAGACGCGCAAAAGCATCCAGTGCCTTGCGCAACATTTCCAGCACCAGGTCAGCCATATGGCGCACTTCATGGAAACGCGGCAAATTCACCCGATCCGACTCATAGATCATCTTGCTCATTCTGGCGATTTTTTCGGCTTCATCACCTATACGCTCCAGATCTGTCGTGGTCTTGATCATTGTCATGACCATACGCAGGTCACTGGCGGCAGGTTGCCGACGGGCAATGATATGCTGGCAGGCATCATCGATTTCCACATCATAGGCATTGACGCGGTGATCATCGGAAATGGCCTTATGGATCAGATCCATATCGCCTGTGGCCAAGCCTTCCATCGCGGTGATGATTTGCTGTTCAACCAGTCCCCCCATTTGCAGCACGCGGGAGCGAACCGATTCCAGCTCGGTATCGAATTGTTTTGAAATATGTTCCGGCATTGCTGCATTCTCCTGCGACAGGCTTCATAATCGGCTGACGATAGCAGCCGATTATGACAATTGTGTTGCAATTTAGGAAATGGTCTGAACTCCATCAGGCTTGCCAAGCAACAGCACATCCGCGCGCCGGGCGGCAAACAGGCCATTGGTCACCACACCCACGATCTGGTTCAACATAGCTTCAAATTCAACTGGCTTTACAATTTGCAACCCATGCACATCAATGATTACGTTGCCGTTGTCAGTGACCACACCTTCACGCAGTGCAGGGTGACCACCCAGTTTGACGATTTCCCGAGCTACATGACTACGCGCCATCGGAATAACTTCAACCGGTAATGGGAAAGCACCCAATACGTCCACCAGCTTGCTTTGATCCGCAATACAGATAAATTGTTTCGCCACCGCAGCTACAATTTTTTCTCGGGTCAGTGCAGCACCACCGCCTTTGATCATGTGTAGATGATGGTTGATCTCGTCCGCCCCATCCACATACACCGGCAATTCGTCCACCACGTTCAGATCCAGCACTTGTATTCCGTGAGACGTCAAACGCTTCGCACTGGCTTCCGAACTGGCCACCGCACCATTGATGCGATGTTTGATCTTGGCCAGTTCATCAATGAAATGGTTTGCTGTTGAACCAGTTCCAACCCCAACGATGCAATCATCAGGCACATACTGAATGGCAGCCTTGGCCACCGCTTGTTTCATTTCGTCTTGCGTCATACCAGATATCCAGTTGATCCAGCTTCAAGCATAGCCTTTGGCGTGGTAATTACACAATAACCATGCATTGGGTGTTGGGTTTGAGAGAGAAAATAGCGTACTCAACAATTTTCGCATATGACTGCCGGTCAAATGCTGGCAAAGATATGGCTTACCAAATCCAGAGTGGCACGCCTGTAGCCCATCTGATACGCTTATTGGCTTAGACCGCACGCAGAATCAGGCACATGAAACAGGATTATCTGGAACGCATACTCACCGCCCGCGTTTATGAAGCAGCGGTTGAAACCCCCTTGGAAACTGCCCCCAACCTCAGCAAGCGCATTGACAATCAGGTATTGCTGAAACGCGAAGATATGCAACCGGTGTTTTCCTTCAAATTGCGTGGCGCCTATAACAAAATGGCATCACTCAGCGATGAGGAGCTGGCACGGGGGGTGGTGACCGCATCGGCAGGCAACCATGCACAGGGAGTGGCCTTCTCGGCGCAAAAACTTGGGGTGAAAGCCACCATCGTCATGCCTGCTACCACACCACGTATCAAAGTGAATGCAGTGGCCGCACGGGGTGGCAATGTGGTGTTACATGGCGATAGTTATGACGATGCCTATCGTCACGCGCTGTCCATCGTCGAACAGGAAGGCGCCACCATGGTCCATCCGTTTGATGATCCGGACGTGATCGCAGGCCAAGGCACTGTTGGCATGGAAATCCTGCGACAAGAATCCAAACTGATTACCGCAATTTTCGTCCCCATTGGCGGCGGCGGTCTGGCCGCTGGGCTGAGTGCCTACGTCAAACGATTGAAACCCGAGATCCGTGTGATTGGGGTGGAACCGATAGATTCGGACGCGATGTACCAGTCACTACAAGCCGGTGAACGTGTCACCCTGCCACAGGTTGGGCTGTTTGCCGATGGCGTGGCCGTTAAGTTGGTTGGGGCAGAAACCTTTCTGTTATGTCAGCGCTATCTGGATGAAATCGTACGTGTGGATACTGACGAAATCTGCGCAGCCATCAAAGACGTATTCGAAGATACCCGTTCGATCATGGAACCTTCCGGTGCCTTGGCACTGGCTGGCCTGAAGCGTTGGGCTGCACGTGAGCAGGTGAAAGGCCAGCGACTGGTCGCCGTCACATCCGGTGCCAATATGAACTTCGACCGCCTTCGCCATGTAGCAGAGCGGGCCGAAGTAGGTGAACAACGTGAAGTGTTGCTGGCTGTGAACCTGCCAGAAAGACCAGGCAGCTTCCGCCATATGTGCGAGTTCCTGGGTGGACGTTTCGTCACTGAATTCAACTATCGCTATGCCAGTGCTGATCAGGCACATGTCTTTGTTGGCCTGCAGGTGAATCATCGCAGCGAGGCGACGGAGATTGTTCGGGAGCTAGAGGTGCATGGGCTGACAGCCCTGGACCTGACAGAGAATGAACTTGCCAAGGTCCATATCCGTAACCTGATTGGTGGTCGCGCACCGGCGGCGCGCCACGAACGCCTGATCAGCTTTGAGTTCCCGGAACGCCCTGGCGCCCTGACACGCTTTCTGGACAGCATGAATCACGACTGGAACATCAGCCTGTTCCATTACCGCCACCATGGTGCTGACTATGGCCGAGTTCTGGTTGGCATTCAGGTGCCACCTGACGAAAATGCCGAATTTGGCGAATTTTTGGCCAAACTGGGCTATATATGGGCAGAAGAGACCGACAATCCTGCATACAAACTGTTCCTCAGCTGAATCACAGCATCAGCTAGCAATAATGGCCTACCCCTTGGTGGGCCATTGTCTTTTTTGTATCTGATCAATGGCTTGAACTCGGCCAACCATTTCCCACGATGCTATAGTGTTTAAAGGAGTATTTGAGCAAACAAATGTTCAATCAGCTGTGATGTTTACACCGAAGGTTGTTCCATCACCCGGAAATCTCCGCCACGAACCGATTGCATGCCACAACGGCAGGGATGACTGTACTTTCTCGCCTTGGTGCTGGACCCAATCCCCGAATGGGAGACATTGTGTTGCAAGATCCGTTTGACTTGTTGCTAGGCAAAGCTTGGCATTGGCTGACAACCTCCATCCTGACTGTGTTCTGTTCGTGCTGGATGCAGACATCACAGGCGAGCACGCTCAGCATCACCGTCAATGATCAATCAGGCAAACCGCTGGAACATGCAGTAGTCACACTTTCCCAGCCCAATCAATCGCCAGCCCTTAAGCCTGGTAAGGCCACCATTGATCAGATCGACAAGGAATTTGTGCCTTTCGTCTCTGTCATCAGTACCGGTACCAGTGTCAGTTTTCCGAATAAAGACAACACGCGACATCATGTTTACTCATTCTCCGGAACTAAAAAGTTTGAACTGAAGCTATATTCCGGTACGCCATCTCAGCCTGTGATCTTTGATAAGCCAGGCATTGTGGTGCTGGGATGCAATATCCATGACTGGATGCTGGCCTATGTTTATGTCACCGATGACCCCTATTTCACCAGCACTGGCAATAATGGCCTAGCCAAGTTTGACACACTACCCAGTGGGGACTGGCAAGTACGCATTTGGCACCCTCGTCAAACAGGAGCGGAATTCACGGCCATAGTGAAGCAGACAGATACCCATCAAGTCATCACGTTAAAAATTGATACCACCACAACCAAGCAGCCCGCCAAACGCCCACCTGGTGGTGGAAAATACCAATACGACCGACCTTGATTGAGGATCGACGGCATGGCCCATGCACGCCAAAGCTTCCGTAGCCGTATTTTCTTTTTCAGTACCGGCTTGGTGTCGTTGCTGGTATTGGTGCTGTTTTTGCTGATCAGCGATACCAGTTTCCGCTTTGGACGTCAGCAACTGGAAAAAGGCTTGGAAATTGCGGAACGTGTTTTTCGACAGTCACTTGCCGACGATCATGCGAAACTGGCGCAGGCGGCGCAGGTATTGTCTGCAGACTTCGGGCTACGGGAAGCCGTCGCATCCAACGATGGCCCCACGATCGCTTCGGCCCTTGGCAATCACGCAAATCGCATCCGGGCAACACTTGGCATCATCACCACAACGGAAGGCAAGCTGCTTGGCAGCACTGATGCCCGGTTGAAAAATCCTTTGCCAAAGGAGGTGATATCCCTGCTGTCGTCACAAGCGGGGGAAAGCTCAGGACTGATTCACGTCGGTGACAAGCTCTATATTACAGTCGCCGCACCGATTCGGGCTCCGTTACTGATGGGCTGGGTCATCCTGGGATTTGAGGTAGACGATAACCGTGCAACACGCGTGTCACAGTTGACCGGGACAGATATCACTTTCGCTTCGATTAACCATGGCCGGTGGACAATCCACGCCAGTACACTGTCAGGCAACAAACGCTCAGCTCTTGATAGCCAGCTACCACAACGTACCGGCATAACCGATACGGTGGATGGCGAACTGCTGGGGAAACACTTTCTGTTCCGGGCCGCAATCCTGGAACCCAAGACACACATTGTCGCCATTCTTCAGCAATCCATCGATGAAGCCATGCAGCCTTACTATGACCTGCGTTCATCCATTTTGCTGGTATTGTTGGCCAGTCTGATTGTCGCAATCATTGGTAGCCGATGGCTATCCAGTGCCGTTGCTCAGCCGATCGCTTCGCTGGCCAACGCCACCAAAGCCATCGCTCAAGGAGACTATACCCTGCGGGTTGATATCCGAACCAGCGATGAAGTCGCCACACTGGCCGAAGATTTCAATCGCATGAGTCAGGCCATTTCAGACAGGGAACAGCGAATTCGCTACCAGGCATATCATGACAGCCTGACCGACCTACCAAACTATAAGTTACTTCACTCCACCGGCTCCGAGATATTGCTGAAAACTGCGCGCCGTGGTGATTTTGCAGTATTGCTAAAACTGGATATTGACCGTTTTCGACTGATCAACGATGCACTGGGTTACGAAACTGGTGACGCCGTTATTCGTGAGGTTGGCCAGCGTTTACAGCACCTGATGAGCGAAGAGGATTTGCTCGCCCGCCAAAGCGGCAATGAATTTGCAATACTGATAACTGCCCCAGAACCCCTGTCGCTGGAAAAGATTCAGCATCAGCTAGAGCAGTCATTTGACAACCCGATTATCATTTCGGGACAACCCCTTGATGTGAAATTCAGCATTGGTGCCGCATTATTCCCACAACATGGGAATGGCATGGAAGCATTGATGCGTAATGCTGAAATCGCCTTGTTTGCTGCCAAACGCAGTAAAACAGGTCTGGCTACCTATGATCCACGTCATGAAGACAACGCAAGAACCAAACTCTCCTTGCTGGGTGAACTCAAACAGGCGATCGAATCCACAGATCAGCTACAATTTTTTCTTCAGCCCAAAACCAACCTGCTGGATGGCCATATTCTGCAGGCGGAGGCGCTGATTCGCTGGCATCATCCAGTCAGGGGGTTTATTTCACCTGCAGAGTTTGTCCCATTTGCCGAGCAAACCGGCCAGATCAGCGGCTTAACACAATGGATGCTGCATCAGGCCGCCACCTGGGCTCCAAAGTTTGAGGCAGCAGGCATGCCACTGACCATTTCAGTCAATGTATCCATGCGCGACATTCAAAATGAACAGTTTCCGGACCGATTGGTGTCAACGCTGCAATCCTTGCATGTCGACCCAGCTCAACTATGTCTGGAAGTGACGGAAAGTGGGCTGATGGATGATGCAGATCATGCACTGGCGGTACTTCGACGGTTACATGACATGGGGTTCAAATTATCTATCGATGACTTTGGCACAGGCTATTCCTCCCTCGCCTATCTGCAAAAGATGCCAGTCGATGAGCTAAAGATCGATCGTTCATTTGTACGTGGCTGCAAACGTGGTACTGATAGTGAATCCCTGTTACGCTCAATTATCCAGTTAGGGCGATCATTGGGGTTGCACATTGTGGCAGAAGGTGTCGAAGATACCGAAGAATGGCTGTTACTGAAGGATCTGGGCTGCGATCTGGTACAAGGCTACATCGTCAGCAAGCCGCGAGAGGTAAATGAATTTGCAGCATGGCTAAAACAGAACCAGCGATTTGTACTGCCCGATACAACACCGGAGAAGCAATCCTCAAGCTGAGCCTACTCAGCGCTTGCTTACAGCGCCTATAGTGAAATAGCACAGCACCGATCGCCAAGTGTCGGTCCGTAACATTGCTACCACCACACATGCCTCCGGGAGCCCGTCATGTCTGCAGAGCAGGACGAACTGAGCCGACAACTTGCGTTTACCCAGGCACTGCAGGCAGTCACCAACAGTATCCACGCAACCCGTAATCTCGACGAAATCATGCTGGAATTGAGCCAGTCGGTCTGCGACCTGTTCAATGCCGACAGGCTAACTATTTACGTGCTGGACGATACCCGCACAGCCATCGTATCCAAGGTAAAAACTGGTATCAATTCAGCCAAAGAACTTCGGCTTCCAATCAATGAACAAAGCCTGGCGGGATTTGTCGCGCTGCACAAGCGCGGGCTGAATATCACCGATGCCTACGATGACACCGAGTTGGAGCGCTATAGTCGCGAACTGCGCTTTCTGAAAGCGGTGGATCAGCATACGGGGTACCGCACCAAGCAAATGCTGGTATCACCGGTGCTGGACGAAAGTAACCGTTCATTAGTCGGCGTGGTTCAACTGATCAATAATCGGGCTGACGAGCCATTCTCCATGTTAATGGAACGTGGCCTGAATGAACTGTGCAAAACGCTCGCCATTGCCTTGAAACAACGCATTGGCGGTCAGCCATTTGTCGCGAATACCAAGTACGACTACTTGGTTGCGGATGGCATTCTATCGACAGCCGAATTTGAATTGGCCGCTCGTGCCGCCCGTCGCAAGCAAATGGATCTGGAAGAAACCTTGATCCAGGAATTCCAAGTCTCGATTACAGCCATCGGCCAATCACTCGCCAAGTTCTTTGGCGATAGCTACGAGCCCTATCGAGGCGACCGAATCAAACCTGCCGAACTGCTCAAAAACATCAAGCCGGGCTTTGCACAAAGCAATGGCTGGCTACCGGTGGACGAAACACCAGAAGGAATTGTCGTCATTGCGTTGGACCCGGCCCAACTGAAAAACTCCCATCAAGCGACACAGATCCTGGGCAAACAAAAGATAGTCTATCGTGTCACCACCAAACGCGAATTTGATCAGACATGTGACTTGTTCTTTGGCGAAAGCATGACACTCGGCAACATTGACGACATGCTTTCAACGCTGGATGAACAAGATGAGGAAGGCAACGAAACCGTTGATGTCTCGGCGGCGCAGGACAATGAACTGGTAAAGCTGGTCAACAAGATCATCGTCGATGCCTACCATCTGGGCGCATCCGACATTCACATCGAACCCTACCCAGGCAAACAAAAAACCTTGATCCGTATCCGACGCGATGGTTCGTTGATGAACTTCATCGAAGTCCCCGCAGCTTATCGCAGCGCCCTGGTCGCCAGACTCAAAATCATGTGCGATCTGGATATTTCGGAACGGCGGCGACCACAAGATGGCAAGATCCAATTCAAACGCTTTGGCCCATTGGATATCGAACTCCGGGTTGCTACCGTCCCAACTCAAGGCGGGCTGGAAGATGTCGTGATGCGCATTCTGGCCGCGGGAGAACCCATACCGCTGGAAAAACTCGCGCTCTCGCAACCCAATCTGGAAAACCTCAAAAAAACCGTCAGCAAACCTTACGGCCTGTTTTTTGTTTGCGGCCCAACTGGTTCAGGCAAGACCACTACATTACATTCGGTGCTCAAATTCCTGAACACACCGGAAACCAAAATATGGACAGCTGAAGACCCTGTAGAAATCACCCAGGCCGGCCTCCGGCAGGTTCAGATGAATCCCAAGGCCGGTCTGACCTTCGCGACAGCCATGAAGGCCTTTCTGCGGGCGGATCCAGACGTCATCATGGTCGGTGAGATGCGCGACAAGGAAACTGCCGCCACCGGGATTGAAGCATCGCTCACCGGCCACTTGGTCTTAGCCACACTACATACCAACAGCGCACCCGAGAGCATCATCCGCCTACTGGATATGGGCATGGACCCATTCAACTTCTCGGATGCCTTGTTAGGTATCCTCGCCCAGCGGTTAGCCAAGCGCTTATGTTCAAAATGCAAACAGGCCTATCACCCAGATGATGCCGAAATCGATGCGTTATGTGACGAATACGCCGAAGAATTACTCCCCACACCGCCATGGCAACAAAATGCCCAAACTGAACGCGCCAATTTGCTCGAACTTTGGAAACAACAATTTGCCGATTCAAATGGCCAGTTCACCTTCTATCGCCGCAAAGGTTGTGAACAGTGCGCCAGCACTGGCTACAAAGGCCGAGTTGGGTTACATGAATTACTCGTTGGAAGTGACGAGATCAAAAAGAAAATTCAGGAACACGCCCGTGTTGCCGAGCTGTTCAGTGTTGCACTGGAACATGGTATGCGGACACTGAAACAGGATGGAATCGAAAAGGTATTACAAGGGCTGACTGACATTCATCAGGTGCATACGGTGTGTATTAAATGATGACTCAGCCTGAAGTCCCCGGGTAAGACGAACACTCTTTCCGGCCCAAAATTTGCGGTCAGTACGAATGCCATTCACAAGAACTCCGACGATATCGCCACTCGAAGGATATGCTGAGAAATCTCCTCGCGCACCCGATGACTGATCCACCATACCCCACCCTTACGAATACGCCAACTTGCGGCATGACCCGCCAACAGGAATGCAGCCGTTTCGCCCAGTACAGGCTGGTGGCCGACAACAACAACCGCATGACGGGCATCAGGCCAATTGGCCGCAGTAAGAAGGGAGGCAACGCTGGCGCCAGGATTGAGCTCAGAACATATCGTGAAATGATTGGTCAATGCCTTTGCAGTAACCTGAGCACGAGCAGCTTGGCTGGTGAGGACAATGTAGTTGTCTGGCAAATGCTCACGTAACCAAGCAGCCATTTTCTCGGCCTGCTTAACGCCTTTTGGGGTCAGCAAACGTTGCAGATCTTGTTCCGCTGGACGTTCTTCGGCATCTGCATGACGCCACAGGATAAGATCCATCAAGTTTTCCTCAATTTAATGGGATATCACCGATGAGCGGCTTCCACTGGCATACTGAGCAGCACCTCTTTTCGGGTTTGATACCTACTTTTGGCGACCAACCTCATACTCACTGGCCTCATCAAGCCTGCTCTGTCGGGTACTATTTTTCCCTCAACACGTATTCGCGATTTCAGGGCGATAACTCCGCCAACAATGTATGTTGGGCCGAACGGGCTTTACCCGCCCGGGCGATTTTGCGGCGATAGCTGCCGTCTGGCTCCATCTCCCAGGCTCTGACATTATCAACCAGATAGGGTCGCAAACCTTCACGGATCACTCGACGTTTGACCTTGCTATCCAGAATCGGAAAAGCAACCTCAATACGGCCGAACAGGTTACGAGCCATCCAGTCTGCACTGGCAAGATAAACATCCTCGTGCTTGTCGTTATGAAAGTACCAAACACGTGTGTGTTCCAGAAAACGACCAATAACCGAACGTACATTGATATTGTCTGACAAGCCAGGTACCCCTGGGCGCAAAGCACACACACCGCGAATGATCAGATGAATTTTCACGCCCGCCTGTGAGGCCTTGTAGAGCAAGTCAATTACTTTGGGCTCTAGCAATGAATTCATCTTGGCAATGATGGAAGCAGAACGCCCCGCCTTGGCAATGTTGATCTCATTGTTGATGGCCTGTGCAAGCTTGTCGAACATGGTGAACGGCGATTGCCACAATTGCTTCAATTCACTGGCATGGCCCAGGCCCGTCAACTGCAGAAAGACGTCATTGACATCAGTACAAATGGTGTCGTTACAGGTAAACAGGCCAAAATCCGTATAGAGCTTGCTTGTACGCGGGTGATAGTTACCCGTGCCAAGATGGACATAACGACGCAGCTTTTCATTCTCACGACGTACGATCATCAGCATCTTGGCGTGGGTTTTGTAACCGACAACTCCATACACAACGTGCGCACCGACTTCCTCCAACTTGGCGGCCCAATTAATGTTGGCTTCTTCATCAAAACGAGCCATCAGCTCGACCACAGCTGTGACTTCTTTCCCGGCACGGGCCGCTGCAATCAAGGATTCCATCAATACAGAATCAGTCCCCGTGCGATAAACCGTCATTTTGATGGCCACGACATGCGGATCATTGGCCGCTGCCTGCAACAACTCAACGACTGGACTGAATGATTGGAAAGGATGATGCAGCAAGATATCGCCATGCCTGATGGCCGAGAATACATCCGGCGCACCTTTCAATTGTGCTGGCTCGGACGGTATGAAGGGCGGAAACTTGAGATCCGGCCGGTCAACCTTGTCAGGCACATGCATCAGTCGCACCAGATTGACCGGGCCATCGACACGGTAAAGGTCTTCCGGTGCCAGTTCAAACTGTTCCAACAGGAATTCGGTAATATGTGACGGTGTATTGTCCGCGACCTCTAACCGTACCGCATTGCCAAATTGACGATGCACCAGTTCACCCTGCAAGGCCACTCGCAGATCTTTCATTTCCTCTTCGTCAACCGATAAATCAGTATCCCGTGTAACCCGGAATTGGTAGCAACCGTTTACAGACATGCCGTTGAACAATTCGTCTACGTGAGCATGCAAGATGGAAGACAGAAACACAAAGCCGAAACTGGACCCGGAGATATCCCGCGGCATCAGGATCACTCTCGGCAAAATGCGTGGCGCTTGGACGATTGCAATACGTGATTCACGACCAAAAGCGTCCCTACCATCCAACTCGACAACAAAATTGAGGCTTTTGTTGAGAACACGAGGAAATGGATGCGAAGGATCCAGTCCGATGGGTGTCAGAATAGGCGCCAATTCACGGAAGAAAAATTCACGCACCCAGGCTTTTTGGGCGTCATTCCAGTTCAAGCGGCGGATAAAATGCACACCCTGTTCGGCAAGTGCTGGCATCAGCACATGCTGCAGTACACGATACTGTTTGGCTACGATATCGTGCACTTCATGGGCCACCAAGGCAGACTGCTGACGGAGCGTAAGGCCATCAGGGCCGATAATATCCGGATTGGCACGAATGCTTTCTTTCAGCGAGGCCACCCGAACTTCGAAGAATTCATCCAGGTTACTGGAAACGATACACAGAAATTTGAGCCGCTCCAATAGCGGCATGCTGTCATCTTCCGCTTGCGCCAGCACTCGGCGATTGAACGCAAGCAGGCTCAATTCACGGTTGATGAACAGTTCGCCGGCTACACCGGCAGGTGCCAACATCTTCATGCGGTAGCCAATCGTGCGCCGAGTGGCGGCGCGACCGGCCCCGCTGGTAGTGGTGCGGGGCAAGATCATACCGCTATCGGCTTATCAATTCTGAGGGGGGACATAACCCTGCGGCATATCTGCACCCGGGCCGAAGAAATACGATTCCAGCTGGTCCTGCAGATATTTGCGGGCACGGCTGTCTGCCAAGCTCAAACGGTTTTCATTGATCAGCATGGTCTGGTGTTTGACCCAGCCTTGCCATGCTTCTTTCGAAACATTTTCAAATACGCGCTTACCCAGTTCCCCTGGCAGTGGCGGAAAATCCAGGCCCTCGGCTTCACGACCGAGCTTCACGCAATGAACCATTCTAGCCATTGTTGCATTCCTTCTAGACGGCAGAGTCTACTGCCGATTGATGACATAATTGTGACAAGTCGCCCCTGCGGCGATCATGCATTATAGCGCCATAAACTGCATAAAAAGCGCGTCAGGCCTGAAGCATGCTGGCCAATGCCGGATGATCTGCCCGCGGTTGGTCGAGGTAATAGCCTTGAACCATATCAACACCGAAACTGATCAACATTTCCAGTGTTGCCTGATCCTCAACGAATTCTGCCACGGTCAGTTTGCCCAGCCCATGAGCCATTGCCACCATGCCTTGTACGAATACTTGGGAATCGGTGTCGTTGGGTAAGTTCCGAACAAATTGACCATCGATCTTCAGCACATCCGCCTTCAGATGTTTAAGATAGGTAAACGATGAAAAGCCAGCGCCAAAGTCATCAAGACACACGTGACAACCTGTCGCACGTAATGCATCAATGAAATGTTCGGCATCTTGCAAGTCAGACACTGCGGCCGTTTCCGTCACCTCGACATAAAGCCGTGATGGATTGACGCCATTTTGCTGCAATTGGTCGGCAATAAAAGCAGGTAACGTCGGATCATCGAACGAGCGACCTGAGATGTTCACTGAAATAGGTAGCAGGCTGGATCGTTCTGCCAACATGGTAATAACCTGTCGAATTACCCAACGATCGATTTCAAGAATCTTGCCTGTTTTTTCTGCCACAACAATGAACTGGCCAGGGGGAATCATTCTGGTTGGATCATCCAGATCACGCATGCGCAACAAGGCTTCCAAATGAGTCAGCCTTTGATGGCCTGCTTCGTAAATACCCTGATAATGCAGCTCGAACAATCCCTGATCCAATGCACTCTGGATGCGATCCGACCAACTCCAGCGCTCAACGAGCTCCGCCATCATGGTTTGGTCCGGCGAATATGCGCGCCATGTGTTCTTGCCAGCGGCTTTGGCCTGATACATGGCCATGTCTGCGTTGGCAACCAGATCCTCCCCACTGGCCGCATGTATTGGGTACAAGGCAACCCCCACACTAGTACCCATTCGAAGCAGCTGGCCTTCGAAATCCACTTTCACGCGACTGACTGATTTCACGATTCGTTCTGCCATTGCCCCAATCGCCTCCAGATTGGCATCGGGGATCAGCAATGCGAATTCATCACCGCCCAAACGATACAACAGCTCATTTTGTCGCACTTGCAATTCAATCTCGCGTGCGACCCGCACCAATACCATATCACCAGCGCCATGGCCAAAGGTGTCATTGACGTACTTAAATTCATCCAGATCAAAAAACAACAGGCCACAACTCCGGCCATGGTGATCAGCCATTGAAAGTTCTCTCGCCAGATCCTGCTGGAAACGATGCCGGTTATAAAGCCCCGTCAACGAATCACGTTCTGCCAGATACACCAGGCGTTCGGAGGCTAGACGAATTTCGGTAACATCTTCAAATACCCAAACCTGCCCCAATGCAATATGGTTGTCCCCGACCACAGGGTGGCTATGGCGAAGAATCACCCGCCCATCCGCCATGACCAATTCTTCCAATACGGTTTTGCCCAGTAAAGCGGCTCCACTCATCACGGGCGGGTCTGAGGCTGGTTCAGGGGCATTGCTGGCCACCGCCAATACCGTTGCCAGGTGCTGACCAATGGCAACAAAATCTGGTGGCAACTGCCATTGCTCAACAAATGTATTGTTGTGATAAATCACTTTGTCGTGACGATCCACAAACAGAATGCCAATGGCCATTGCACCCAATAGTGCGGTCAATCGGGCTTTTTCTTCTTCCGCCGAATCCAGATAGCGTTGTTGCATGGCTTGAGCATGTTGCAACTCAATTACCGCTTGCGAGAGAACAATCTGACTGTCTTTTTCATGACTGGCATCTCGAATACTGGCACGCATACCAAAATATTCATCCTCCGCCCCGAAGATGGGCAACCACGACATAATCGCCCAATATTCTGTCCCGTCAGCCTTCAGCCCACAAAATTCCACTTCTTCACGGCTGCGATGTGTCATACCTTCATTCAGGCGTCGTTGCATATCAGCACGGTCTGACGGGCTGATCAATGGCAATGGAAAATCTGCCATCGCCATACAGGCCTCTGGTGTATAGCCTGTGACACGTATCGCCTCAGGATTCACCCAGATCAGCCGGCCGCCTGGCTCAATCCACATCTCGCAACCATGAGTATGATTGGCAATTGCATACAACCTGCGTTCATTTTGCTTCAATGCTTCCATTCGCCACCGCAACTGATCGGCCATACCATTGAAGCTGATGGCGACTTGGCCAATCTCATCGTTGCGCTCAACAGGCAATCGAACATCCGTTTCGCCAACAGCCAAAGCGTCTGTTGCTTGTGCCAGACGCCCCAACGCCCGCGTCAACGGCAATCCGAACAAAATCAGCACCCAGGCAGACAACACAATGCTAAGGCCGACAATCAACATACTTTGCCAATACAGATCCTGCATCGACCGTACAACATGCTGAATCGTAAAACCATAACGAAGATCACCATAAACCTGTCCCGCCAATGACAATGGTGCAACAGCGTGGAACTGGGTCTGCCCGCTGGCAATATCCGGTAACGTTGAACTGGGCGGCACACGTTGATTGAGCTTCCAGCCGCTGGCAGCGACTGGTTGACCTTGCCGGTCATAAATCACCAGATAATCCAGCTGGCCAGTGCCGCGCATCTCTTCCATCAGATCGCTGGCTTCGGCGAAATCATTCGCTACCATGCTGGGGGTTAATGCTGCGGACAAAAGTGTATTCAATTCACTGACGCGGCGCTCCACAATTTCTTGCGTCAGGTGATCACTGACGCGAGAAAAATTGAATACCAACAGCAATAACAAAACCAGTTGAACAATTACCGTAGTGGCAATCAATTTCGTCCGGAGCGGAATATACGGTTGTGATGCATTCATTGAATACCCTGACGTCGTTTCAATGCCTCGACATAGGGCTGCAACACCTTCTTATCCTGATCAGTGAAGGGTCGATTGAAATTGATGCCAATGCGCACCAGGAAATTCTGCTCCGGCGGTGTATTCATGGTGAAACGGACCACAGCCTGGGTTACTCGATCACGTTCCAGTGCAGGTATTTGATGGTGCGCCAGCAATACCAACGATGGCACGACGCTGCTTTCCGACAATACTGTGACACTTTGTTTGATTTCAGCTGTCATCGGCAGCAATGCCAGATCTGAGATCAACGCGGCGGACACGTCCCCCCTAAGCAGGGCCATCGCAGCACTATTCTGGAATTCGTTATAACGGAAGGTGACGTCACGACCATCGATCATGCCAGCTTGGCGAAACATGTCGCGTCCCAGCATAGCAGTCATCGTCAGTGCATTCGGAAAAGCAATCGATTGTCCGTTCAAGTCACTCATCTGCTTGATCGCTGCACCCTGTTTGACCAGCAATATCGCCTTCAGCCCCCCTGCAGCTTTCAGTAAGGGTATATAGCCAGCTCGTTCCACAGCCAGTAATGCAGAGTGAGAACCGATAATGGCAAAGTCGTATCCTCCTCGCAGCAAGCGGGCCAGATACTCATCATAGTTACGAGCAGTCACCAACACCACCTGATGACCGCTTTGTTCGGAGATCGCATCCCGAAGCGGTTGAAAAGCAGCCACCAGGGAACGGGGAGTGAGAAAAGGTTCGACCGCGAGCGTCAGTTCCCGCGCGGATAACAGGCTTGCCCAACATAACAATAGGGCCACATACCAGCGTTTGCGACGCATGTGACCCTCCTGAGCATTACAGCGTCTTGATAAATACCTTCGACCTTCTCTGGTAATTATAGAAACGCTGTTTCTCAAGTGGCAGATCATCGACACTGGCTGGCTGGAATCCACGCTCGATAAACCAGTGAGCGGTACGTGTGGTCAGTACAAACAGACGCTTGATACCACCCAACTGACGAGCACGACGCTCCAGTTCCTGCAACAGCTTGTCACCCAGCCCACGATCGCGAAATTCTGGATGAACTGCCAGACATGCCAGCTCGGCCATGTTGTTATCAGGGTAGGAGTAAAGTGCGACACAACCAATCACCATGTCGTAGCGTTTCAACACAGTGAACAGGTTGATTTCCATCTCCAGCAGTTCCCGACTGCGCTTTACCAACACGCCCTCGTCTTCCAGCGGCTCAATCAGCGCCAAAATACCGCCGACGTCGTCAATGGTTGCCTGCCGGATCTGCTCCAACGGCTCAGCTGTGACCATGGTACCAATACCTTCACGGGTAAACAGTTCCATGATCAGTCCGCCATCTACCTTACGATTGATCAAATGGGCACGCGGCACCCCATTTCGTGCCGCACGAATGGCGCCGGGCAAATATACACGGATGTCTTCGGTCAAATCAGTCGCCACATCCAGGATTTTTTGGGCTTTTTGTGCGGGTAACTCCGATAGCAACTGACCATGCCGGTTTACCACACCGCCAGATCCCGTCAGGAATACCAGCTTGTCGGCACGCAAGGCAACAGCGGCTTCGGTCGCTACGTTTTCCAGCGTCAGATTGAATACTTCACCCGTCGGCGAGTAACCCAATGGCGACAGCAACACGATTTCACCGTCATCCAGGCTACCGTTGATCATCATGGTATTGATCTTACGGACTTTTCCTGTGTAGTTGAAATCAATGCCATTACGTACGCCCATGGGTTGCGCTGTGACGTAGTTGCCACTGGCCACCCGAATATCAGCGCCTGCCATTGGCGAGTTGGGCAACCCCATCGACAACGCGGCTTCAATTTCAACGCGCACTTGACCGACCGCCTGTTTGGCGCATTCCAACGCATCCCCATCCGTTATACGGATATCGTCGTGGTATTCCGGTGTCAGCCCCTTTTCCGCCATTTCAGCTTCAATCTGTGGGCGCGTTCCATGGACCAGCACCAAGCGTACGCCTAGACTGACCAACAAATTCAAATCATGAGTCAGATTGTAAAAAGTACCGTCCTGAACAACCTCACCACCAAACGCTACGACAAACGTCTTACCGCGAAAAGCGTGGATGTAAGGTGCCGAGGCACGGAACCAGTCGACAAATTCGGCCAGATGGTCGGAGTTCTGCATTTGCGGTACTTCGAGCTAAGTTAAACCGGTGAAGACTAACAGAAAATCCTATCTAGCACGATGCAGAAAATACATCACTAAATGGCGGCTCGTCTTAAGTTGGAGTTCGTGCAAAGACATCATCCATACACGCCACACAGTCACCCATGCAGATATCATTACACTGCGGTTTTCCGATAGCCCTTGCAAATAATGAGAGGCGGTCACGAATCAAATTTCATAACACAGATCTGTCACATTACACAATCCGATACATGCACAATTCCCCCAATCTACCAATTGCTTTATTTTAGATACCCTCTTGGCAGGTATCGATAGTCAATTTCCACATATAAATCAATTGCCTACCTATTTTCCGGCAATGACTCAGGAAACATTAGACTCACTCTGATACTGCTTCACCCTAAGGCGGCCAACGATACGGGCGTCTCTTCTTCTGGAGCTGTAAATCATCATGCAAAGAGCAACCTGGGGCTCAAAATTGGGCTTCATCCTCGCATCCGCGGGTTCCGCCGTCGGATTAGGGTGCATCTGGAAATTTCCTTATGTCACTGCATCCAATGGTGGCGGTGCCTTCCTGATCGTCTTCCTAGCCTTCTCGTTTACGCTCGGATTGGCATTGATGAAGTTGGAGCTGGCGCTGGGTCGTGCCGGCCGCGCCGGCATCGTCGGCACCTTCCGTCAATTGGGTGGCGAACACTGGCGCTGGGTGGGCATCCCCACAGTACTGGGATGTTTGATCATCATGATGTTTTACGGTGTGGTAGGAGGCTGGACCATCGCCCATATCAAGATGACCGCTTTTGGTGAATTGGCAACAACAGATACAGCCAAGCTCAGTACAGCGTTTGGTGACTTCATCAAGCAACCCATCACACCCATTGTGTACCACGGCCTGTTTTTGGCCTTGACTTTGGGTGTAGTAATTGGCGGAGTACAACAAGGGATCGAGCGTTTGTCGAAGGTATTGATGCCACTGCTGTTCATTTTGATGCTGGTATTGATCGTACGCGGGGTAACCCTACCAGGCGGCTGGGCAGGTGTTGAATTCATGTTCCGCCCTGACTTCAGCAAGCTGTCGATTGATGCGATCATCAGTGCATTAGGTTTAGCATTCTTTTCGCTATCGCTTGGCATGGGTGTCATGATCACCTATGGCTCCTACATTGACGAACATACCCACATCCCGGGTACAGCAATGTGGATTGTCAGCCTGGCTGTCATGGCCTGCTTACTGGGTGGTTTGATGGTATTGCCGCCTGCCTTCGCCTTTGGCATGAACCCAGCTGCCGGCCCAGGCTTGACGTTCATCAGCATGCCCGCCGTTTTTGCCCATATGCCAGGTGGTGTGCTGTTTGGTACGGCCTTCTTTGTTCTGCTGTTGGTTGCCGCGTTGACCTCGTCGGTTTCATTGCTGGAGGTAGCCGTCAGCTATTTCGTCGATGAACTGAAGTGGTCACGCCGAACCGCATCGATTGTGCCATCCGTTTTGATGCTGATTGGTGGTATTCCCGCTTCGTTGAGCTTTGGTCCTTGGGCAGACATCAAACTGTTCGGCCTGACGATTTTCGACATGATGGATTACCTGACATCCAACATCATGTTACCGCTGGGGGGGGTTGTCACTGCACTATTTGGTGGCTGGGTTGCATGGAAAGCGGTCGAAAAGCAGTTGGCGCACGGCAATCAATTGCCTGCCGTTGCCATGCAAATGATCAAGGTAACGGTCAGCTGGGTCGCTCCGGCTGTGATCTCCGTTGTACTGCTGAAAGGTCTGTAGGGCGCTGAAACAGCAGGTGGCACAGCGTGGAGTAATGCAACCTGTAATTCACAACAGCAGCGGGCGCTGTTTACTGCTGCCTTTGGCAGGAATCCAGTATTCCTGCTCATTAGACACGCGGCAAAACGAATCCGAAAAAAAGCCCCTCGGTCATCCGAGGGGCGCAGTCAACACAAGGGAGGGAGATTTAACGTGTCAGCTTTACTAATGCTTCGCGATACTTCTCTGCCGTTCTGACTGCGACTTCTACTGGAAGTTCCGGTGCTGGGGGTGTTTTATTCCAGCCCGTCGACTCTAACCAATCCCGAACATACTGCTTATCAAATGAAGGTGGATTGATACCAATCTGGTAGCTTTCTGAAGGCCAGAAACGCGAGGAGTCCGGTGTCAGCGCTTCATCCATCAACGTCAGTACGCCATTATCGTCCAAGCCAAATTCAAACTTGGTATCAGCAATGATAATACCGCGCGTGGCAGCATATTCTGCCGCAGCTTTATACAACGCAATGGCGGTATCCCTTACCCTTTCAGCTAACTCCACACCGATTTTGCTGGTTAGCTCGTCAAAGCTGATATTTTCATCGTGGTCACCGACCGCAGCCTTCGTCGAAGGTGTAAAGATCGGCGCTGGCAACTTGGCCGCTTCCTGCAGGCCCACAGGCAGCTGAATGCCACAGACGGTGCCAGATTTCCGGTATTCCTTCCACCCACTTCCCGCCAGGTAACCTCGTACAATAGCCTCGACCGGCACCGGCTTCAAGCGCTTGCACACCACTGCACGACCTTCCACCTGGGGACGATCAACTTCGCTGACCACGTCTTCTGGCTTGTCACCTGTAAAATGACTAGGTACCAGACCCTGCAATTTGTCAAACCAGAAGTTGGAAATAGAGGTCAGTAATTTGCCTTTTTCTGGAATCGGCTCATTCAGAATGACATCGAATGCCGACAGACGATCCGTCGCAATCATCAACATACGTTGCTCGTCGATTTCATACAGATCACGCACCTTGCCGGAGTAGATCTTCTTAAGACTTTGCAGATTGGTTTGAGTCAGGCCAGTCATGGCTATTCCTTCGTCAGATGTTTCATTGCCTCGCGCACCGAAAGCGGCGAGAGCGGGGTGTATTCGACAAAATCGCGGACTGCATCCGGGTCAGTATAGGCATATTCGCGCAACGCCCAACCTATGGCTTTGCGGATGAAGAAATCAGTTTTGTCAGCATTGATATGGCAATAGGCAAATAACCGACGGATATCAGTCTGTTGCTTCCATTTCAACTGGTGAAGAATCGCAACCCGCCGCAGCCATTTGTTCTCATGCTGGCTGAGTACATCAATTCGATGATGCAAACTGCGATTCGCCAGCACCAGCGGACCGACTACCCATACCGCCAAGCCATCTACGGTATCCCACCAACTGTGCTGGATGACCAATGCTTCCAATTGAGGTAAAGCATTGCCGGATAATTGGCCCACTGCAGCAGCCAAGGTGTCGACAGCGACGTAATGCAGCTCCCGTTGCGGGAAGGCATATAAAGCCTGTGCTGCTTCCAGTAATCCTACCTCGTTGAAACTGTGTTTGGCACCTTGCAACAAGGGCTTGACCAGCTTACGCCGCAATGGGGTTTTGACACCGTAGAAGTCAAACTGATCACGCAGATAGGCACGCATGGCAGCAGCATTCTGCACATTGGCATGCTGCTGCAGCACCTGCTGTACAGCAGCAACCCACGCACCTGTAGTTAAAATGGAACGCGCACTCACTCTGCCTGTTGAAGCATCTGCTTCAATTCAATGGCTTGGGCCAAAGCTGCATTGACATCATCTGCCAACACATCGAAGTGCCCCATCTTGCGGCCGATACGCGCCTCGGTCTTACCATACAAATGCAGCTTGACGTTCGGCTGGGACAGCAGTTTGTCCCATGCTGGCTCATCATCGCGCCATATATCGCCCAGCAGATTGACCATGGCCACTGGCTTGAGCAGGTAATTGTCCCCAGGGGGCAAAGCACACATGGTACGAACTTGCTGCTCGAACTGACTGGTCAGACAGGCATCGATTGTATAGTGGCCGCTGTTGTGCGGACGTGGGGCAATCTCGTTGATCAACAGGCTGTTGTCGTCCAGTACGAAAAATTCAACCGCTAGCACACCAACATAGTTCATTGACTCAGCCAGCTTCAGTGCCATCTCACGGGCTTTATCTGCAATGGCTGTAGGTACCCGTGCCGGCACGATACTGATATCCAGAATACCAGATTCGTGCTGATTTTCAGCTACAGGGAAAGTGCTGACCTCAGTAGTGGAGGTACGGGTGACAATGACGGAAATCTCCGTCTTCAAGTTCAACATTTTCTCCAGTACACAGGGTTTGCTGCCCATTTGCTGCCAAACGGTACGCACTTCCTCTGCAGTTTTGACCCGAATCTGACCCTTGCCGTCGTACCCCAAACGAGCACTCTTCAGAATGCCTGGTAGATAGGCTTCCATTGCCTGTACCAGATCCGCCTCATTCTCTATGGCCAGAAAAGGGGCCACACCCAGGCCTGCACCACTGATGTAGCGTTTTTCCTTGATACGATCCTGCGCTATCGATACACATTCTGCACTTGGCGTCACCCGCATTCGCGCTTGCAAAAAACGCATACTTTCCGCCGGTACATTCTCAAACTCGGTGGTCACGGCAGCACAGGTATCAACCAACATCTGCAGTGCGCCGGGATCATCGTATTTGGAACAGATATGCACATCCGCCAAGCCACCTGCTGGACTGTCCGGATCAGGGTCCAATACGGTGACACGGTAGCCCATGGCACGAGCAGCCATCGTGAACATGCGGCCAAGCTGGCCGCCACCGAGAATTCCCAGCATGGCGTTGGGCAGGATATGGGGCGTGGTCATGGTACTTACTCCACGTCAGGCAATGTCATCGCCAAGACGGTTTGTTTCTGTTTGTCGCGGAAGGCTTCCAATGCCAGACGCAGACGGGCATCCTGATTGGCCAACAGCGCCACCGCAAACAAGCCGGCATTGGCCGCACCAGCTTCACCAATAGCAAAAGTTGCCACCGGAATACCCTTCGGCATCTGCACGATAGAATAAAGGGAATCCTGACCTTTCAGATACTTCGAGGGGACAGGTACACCCAGTACAGGCACAGTAGTCTTGGCTGCCAACATGCCAGGCAGGTGAGCAGCGCCACCTGCACCTGCAATAATGGCTTTCAAACCGCGCTCTTGAGCGGTTTCCGCATATTCGTACAACAAATCTGGCGTACGATGTGCCGAAACCACGCGTGCTTCAAATTCCACGCCGAACTCTTTGAGCACGCGTGCAGCATGCTGCATCACGTCCCAATCGCTATTACTACCCATTACGACGCCGACTTGGATCATGGTGTCACTCTTGATATCAAAGGCGATGAAAAAAAGATGGCAATTTTAACCCGAATATCAGTTGAACATACGAGAATCTACCGGTTAAGCTTTATGGTCTTACAGTAAACAGAGTGCGCCCGGCTAAATATTTGAAATAAGAAATTTAACCCTGGGCACGGAGGAGTTCACACGATGGCAACCTCGATTACCATCGAAGCATGGAAAAATCAAACAGTTGTGCAACGGACCAGCAGCTATGCGGTGCTTTTACTACCACTAATATATCTGTTTTTCGGCATAGATCAATATGCATTATTAAATGAGAACGAAGGTCGCTATGCTGAAATAGCTCGTGAAATGCTGGAACGGGGTGACTTCATCATCCCACATCTGAATGGCCTACCCTATCTCGAAAAACCGCCGTTGCTCTACTATTTGACAGTGTTGTCATTCAAGTTGTTTGGCGTGACGGATGTTGCGGCCCGACTGGTACCAATCAGTGCATCATTGTTAGCAATAGGTACACTGGCCTGGTTTGGCCGGGCGGTTGGCCGACCATTAGCCGGGTTGATTGCCGCCTTCGTTCTAGGCTCGTCGCTAGGGTTTGTATTGCTGGGCAACGTGCAGATGACGGATTCGTTGTACAACGCACTGTGGTGCTCTGCTTTGCTGGTCGCATATGTTGGTCTGACTCAGCCATCCCAGCAATTGATGTCGCTTGCCTATGCTTTACTGGCGTTGGCCGTGTTGGCTAAGGGCCTAGTCACATTGGTGCTGTTCTATATGGTTCTGATCCCATTAGCCTGGATCGCCCGTGAACAGCCTGCCAATATTTGGCTGAAACGATTGTTTGCCCCGTGGCCATTACTACTGTTCGCCCTGATAGCAGTGCCCTGGCATGTAGCAGCAGCATTAACGTTGAAGGAGTTTTCCTGGTTCTACTTCATCAATGAGCATGTCTACCGCTTTACGGGTCAGCGAATGCCGCGAGACTATTTTGCTGGTGGTACGCCACTATTTTATGTCCCGCGGTTGATCTTCCTGTTCTTCCCATGGTCGATCGTCATGCTAGCAGCGGTAATCAAGCACGATATCGTGATAGATCCGAGCGATCGTCGTCTCACCTGGTTTGCCTGGTTGTTGGCTGGTGTGCCGACTGCGTTTTTCGCCATCTCATCATCCAAAGCAGACTATTACGTCATGGTGGCGTTGCCGGGCATGGCGCTGGTATTGGCTCAAGCATTGACTCGAAGCTGGCAGCGCAGTCAGCAACATGTCATGACGTGTGTGGTGTTGGGTATATTCGGTGCAGCATTCGGTGTATGGCAATCCTGGATTTTCGCACCGCCAGGCCTGTCTTCGTTCATGCCATGGCATATTCTGCCGGCCGCACCCGTTGCGTTGGCGTGGAGTGTACTGGCCGGGGCAGCGGCACTGCTGTTCCGCCTCAATCGCCCCATTCTTGGCTGGCTGGCGGTCGGGCTGATGTTCTTGCCGATGAAAGTGGCATTGTTGAATGCATTGCAAAGCAAAGAACCGCACTATTCCACCCGGGATATGGCAAGTTACATCAAACAACACCATGCAGTGGCGCCGGTCATGCTATACCGTGACTATGAGTTGTTGTCGAGCCTGACGTTTCACCTTGAACGGATCGTCCCGGTGGTGGATTCCACCAGCCCGGATCTATGGTTTGGCAAACAGCTGGGCACGGTTCCACACCAGTTCCCCTCGTCATCTGAACTGGTTACAACCGGCCGTGGGTTCTTCCTGGTGGTGCCGGATCGACGGCAGCAAGAGCTGACTGCCTCGCCACTGGTTGCCAAGTTGTCACTGATTACCCGTATCGGCAACGCAAGTCTGTATCGCTACACCCCGTAAGCCGCGTGACATGCCGATGGTCGGCAACGATCCATCGGCATTGCCCGTTGCGGCATGCCCGGAATCTGAGTGGGTTACAGCCTGTGATATGCTGATACAGTCTCTGCTGGTGTCATTCATCACCTAATGCTCATTCGCCACTCCTCTCTTGCTGGCCGTACGCTCACCCGAATGGGTGTCCGCATTGCGGTTGTCATTGTCACGGCCACACTGCTGGCCTATTGGCACCTCTATTCCACACTTCAAACAAGCATGCTCAACGGTTTGAAGGGCTATGTGGATGCGCGAGGCCGTGGCGAAAGCGAACATTTCAAACTGGCTGAAATTCAGACCAAAATGCTGGCGAACGAGTTCATGCGACGTTTGCGAGCCATGGGGCAGTATGACCCCCAAACAGAATTCAACGAAATATTCCAGCGTTACCCTGATGGCTTGGTCCGCGTCAAACCAGAGCTCAACGATTTTCGGACCAAAGCCACCGTTTTTGTTCGCCATGATGTCTCGTTAACGCCTGACTTACGTCGGCGATTGGTCATCGCCTACCAACTGCTGTCTGACTGGGGTCTGTTGACTACCAACCGCTTCATCGACAGCTTTATCAACATGCCCGAGCAGTTGTCGGTCAACTATGCCCCATTTGTGGACTGGAGCTTGGCTGCAACGCGCGAGACCGATATCTATACCTATGAAACGGTGTGGCGTTCCACGGTATCCAAGAATCCACAGCGCAGCCCTTTCTGGACAGGCATCTATTTTGACGAGGGTGCCAAGAAATGGATGGTTTCGCACGTCACGCCAAGCGATGTCGACAATCGCTGGGTGATGTCGGCCGGACAGGACATTGTGATTGATGACATGGTCAAGCGCACGGTCAATGAACAGCTGACGGGTACGTATAACATTATTCTGCGCCATGATGGCGAGCTGCTTGCCCACCCCACGCTAATGGAACAGATTCGCAAAGCAGGCGGCAACCTGAATGCAGTCAAATTGCATGATGCAACACTCACCAGCATCGTTAATGCCGCGGTTAAAACACAAGGTTCGCCAACCATTGTCGAGACTGAAGATTCACAGTATTTTCTGGGCGTCACGCGCATTGAGGGCCCAAACTGGATTTTCGTCACGGTCTATCCCAAATCGTTGCTTCAACGTTTGGCATTCGACAACGCCTCGTTCGTATTAGGCTTGGGTGCTGTTTCACTGATTCTGGAACTACTGCTGATTCGATTAGTGCTCAGGCGGCAAGTCATTGCCCCACTTGAATCCCTGTTGGGTGCAACGGAGCGGGTACGCGGTGGCGACTGGAATATCCGCATCAATTGGCCTCATCATGACGAGATCGGACAACTGGCGAGTTCTTTCACCGCCATGGCCCAATCATTGGGTGAACGTGACCGACAACTCCAGCGCAGCGCACAGGATCTGGCGACCCAGGTTGAACTGGTTTTGGCCAACGAAGCCCGCTTGCAAGCAATCAGTGCAGCCATTCCAGATGCCATTTTTGTGTTGGATCGAGATGGCAATGTACTGGAGGCATTTGGCAATCAAGCCTTGTTTGCCATGAATAACCGCCGCAGCACCAATGTGGCGGAAGCCCTGCCACAAGATATTTCGCGCGAAATCCTATTGGCCGTTGGCCGATGCTTGGACACTGGCGATACGCAAGTTTACGAATACCCCTTGATGCTGCAAGGGCAACTCTACTGGTTTGAAGGCCGTACGGCACGATTACCACAACATGCCGCGCAGAATGCGGTGGTTTGGTTGGCTCGGGACGTATCCGCCCGTAAGTTAGCAGAAATTGAGTTGCGCCAAGCACGGGACTATCTGGTCGAACAGGTTGCCTTGCAAACAGCGGATCTGGTTGCCGCCAAAGAGAAAGCCGATGCTGCCAATCAGGCCAAGACACAGTTCCTGTCAAATATGTCGCATGAGCTACGCACCCCCATGCATGCCATTCTCAGCTTTGCACGCTTGGGGTTGGACAAGGCAGAGCAAGCCCCACCAGACAAGCTGAAACGTTATTTTTCGAACATTGCTGATTCCGGTGAGCGCATGCTGGCTTTGGTGAACGACTTGCTGGATGTCACGCGACTGGAGTCCGGTAAGATGGCATTCAGTTTGAGCGAACAACCACTGCGCCCCATCATTGAATCAGTCATGGTTGAACTGGATGAACTAGCCAAGCGACAGGCACTGACGGTGGTATTAAAAACCGATGACAATGATCCCGCATTCTGCTTTGACCGATTGCGAATTGGCCAGGTCATCCGCAACTTGTTGTCCAATGCCATCAAATTCAGCAAAGAACACGAACAAGTCATTATTGAATTGCATACCAGCATTGAATCGCCCCCACGTGCAGTCATTCGAGTGCTGGATCGTGGGATTGGCATTCCACCTGACGAACTGGAAGCAATTTTCGACAAATTTGTGCAGAGCAGCCGTACATCACGCGAATCGGGGGGTAGTGGTCTAGGCTTGGCTATCTCACGGGAAATCATTCGTGGTCATGGCGGGGACATCCATGCGGAGCTTCGTGAGGGAGGTGGTTCGATTCTGACCTTCTGGTTACCTTTTACACCAACCGGAACAACATCACAGCCGTGTGATGAATAATTCTGACCTCGAAGTATTTTGTCGTCACAGGACCGGCAACATGCACCTGCCCTGTTAGAAGCTGTTCAAGGTCTGTGATGAGCGGCCACCAGCAGAGTGAAGCACAGCGCAAAAACCGGCATGTATGGGTGATACATGAGGATGTTGAGCAGCACATGAGCCCCCGATCGTGGTCACGCACTAAGACTTTGAACAGGCTCTTAGAGAGCAGCCCCAGTATCTATTTGGACAATACCGTTTTGGCTACTTGATCCAACGCTTCCTGTGGCTTCTTTCGTGTAGTGAGCTCGGTAGTCATCTGCTGCAAAGCAGTGCTCATGGCACCCCAGAAGCGATTCATTTCCGGATTGTGTGGCATCGGCTTGCCAGAATGCACAGCATCCATCGAGGCTCGGATTTTTTCATCGTTATAAAGCTCCCAGAAATAACCTTTATGGGCCGGCACCCCAATTGGCACGTCCTCGTTCACCTTGCGTAGGCCATCCGGTTTCAACAAGAAGTTCTCGATAAAATTGATGGCGGCTGGCTGATTGGGCGTCCTGGCTGAAATCATGGCACCCAGCACACCAACAAATGGCTTAGCCGGTTTGCCTTTGATGGACGGTAACGGGGCAACACCAAAATTGATCTTGGCGGCCCTCAAACCATCCCACGCCCATGGTCCGGATATGAACATGGCTTGGCGTCCTTCCTTCATGGAACGCTCTGCATCGGCATAAGCCATGCCATTTGCTGGCAACACACCTTTATCGATCAACGTCACCAACATTTCAGCACCGATAACAGCCCCAGTCTTGTTGACCCCGGTTTCGCCCGACTGATAGTTACCACGGGTATCACGAGGGAATACGAAACCACCATTCGCCGCCATTAATGGCCAGCTGAAATAAGGGCTGGTGTATTCCCAGCCAATGGCGCGCACACCACGTGCTTTCAGCTTATCGTTCAAGGCGGGGATATCCTCGAACGCCTTGGGCGGATTGGGGAGCAGATCCTTGTTGTAAATCAGGCTGATCGCTTCCACCGCAATCGGATATCCCCATTGCTTGCCTTCCACCATGAAAGCATCCCAGCCTACATTCACAATTTCCTCTTGCAGGGCTGGAGTTGGTTTGACCGGGTTCAACAGGCCCTTTCCAATCCATTCACCGATGCGGTCATGTGGCCAGATCCAGACATCCGGCCCAGCTTTGGTACCGCCGACCTGGGTAAATTTGTTGGGCGCGTCATCAGGATGTTCCACCTTGGCAGGAATGCCAGTTTTCTTAGTGAACTCATCGGCCAGCTTCTGCAAACCCTTGTGGCCTTTGTCTCCGTTGATCCAAATCAGTAGCTTGCCGCTTTCCCAAGCGTGTGCCCCACTCGATAACAGCAGGCTTGCGAGCAATAAAGCGCCGCGTAACGGATAATAGTTGATATTTCTTTGACTCATAGCCACCCTCCACTCTCTCATTATTAGGATTACACCGATCCAAGGAGAAAAGCATTGGCCTTACTGATGTGCACCCAGTTTAGGCTTTGTGTTCCAGTATGCTTACCCCAATAGCGTTGTTGATATGAATATAAGAAAACCCTGTTTGTTGTAAAAAAATAATGGCGCCATCCACATGGCGCCGTTGCCGATTTTGGCTTAACGTCCCGCGGACATCAAGGCCTTGGCGGTATCCAACATCCGGTTCGAATACCCCCATTCATTGTCGTACCAAGCCATGATTTTGACTTGGGTACCGGCAATCACCTTAGTCTGTGTCGCGTCAAAAATACTCGAAGCCGGATTATGGTTGAAATCGACCGACACCAGCGGCAGGGTATTGACCTTCAAAATTCCCTTGAGTGGGCCTTCTGCTGCCGCATTCACAATGGCATTCACTTCATCTTTGGTTGTCTCGCGAGCTGCCTGAAACACCAGATCCACCAAGCTGACATTGATTGTCGGTACACGCACCGCCATCCCATCCAGCTTACCCACCAGTTCCGGCATCACCAAACCAATTGCCGCCGCTGCCCCTGTTTTGGTCGGAATCATTGAATGTGTGGCCGCACGAGCGCGACGCAAATCACTGTGATACAGATCCGTCAGTACCTGATCATTGGTATAGGAATGCACGGTAGTCATCAAGCCAGAAACAATACCCAACTTATCATTCAACGCTTTTACCACCGGTGCCAAGCAGTTGGTAGTACAAGATGCATTGGAGATGACCGTATATTCAGGTTTGAGCACTGCATGGTTGACACCATACACAATCGTCGCGTCAACATCATTGCCGCCCGGCGCAGAGATGATGACCTTCTTAGCGCCAGCCGCCAGATGGGCTGAAGCCTTTTCCTTGCTGGTGAACAGGCCGGTACATTCCAGCACCACATCGACATTCAAATCCGCCCAAGGCAACTTGGCCGGATCACGTTCAGACAGAAACTTGATGCGATCGCCGTTGACAATCATGTCATTGCCGTCCACCGACACCTCGGCATGGAATGGGCCATGCACGGTATCGTATTGGGTCAGATGAGCGTTGATATTGGTATCACCCAGTGTGTTGACGGCGACGATCTGAAACTCGGCGTTGCGCTTGGCTTCGTACAACGCACGCAGTGTATTGCGGCCAATACGGCCATAACCGTTGATGGCAAGACGAATGGTCATGAACTTCTCTCCTACAAGGCGAATACCCTCTCCGGCGCTTAGCCCCTGCCGTGCACCTTTGAGGTGGGTTACGTTGCAATCAGGACAGCACTCGATTTTCTTTATTTATAACGATCGGGCTGCCGTTTCCATCGCTCCGTGGGGGAGAGCAATTTTCCATTTTCCTTCAAGCCAGCGAGTCAACCGACCTGTTTACATCAGTTTGCCGTGTCAGCGCACTGCATACGTTGATCTGGATCAGGGCACTTCGTGTCCCAAAGTAGCCTCCAACAACATGAACCACTGCTCACGACTCAGCTCCAACTGGCTGGCACGGACGGCATCCTGCACATTGGCCAGTTTTCCGGTCCCGAGAATGGGTTGAATTTGGGCCGGGTGAGCCAGCAACCAAGCCAAAGCCACCTGCGACAACGATGCACCACCCAGGTCCCTGCCAACATCGAGTGCGATCTGTTTAACTGGCGAATCCTGCGTCAATAAGCGGCCACCGCCCAATGGAGACCACGCCTGTGGCGTGATACGCAAACGTTGGCATTGATCGAGCGTACCATCGAACAACGGTGCGGTATGACCCAGTGATATCTCAATCTGGTTGGCTACCAGCGGGAAAGGCAAACGTGATTGCAATAGCTCTACCTGGGAAGGAGAGAAATTGGACACACCGAATTCACGCACTTTGCCAGCATTACGCAATGCTATAAAGGTTTCGGCCACCTCATCCGCATCCATCAGTGGGTCTGGGCGATGGATCAGCAAGGTATCCAGGTAATCGGTATGCAAGGCTGTTAAGGTTTGATCAACCGCCGCCACAATATGGCCGCGACTGGTGTCGTAATGCTTGACTTGTCGCTCGGGAAATTTGCTGGATAGTAGTTTGATACCTGTCTTGCCAATACAGCGCAGACGTGTACGTAAGCCAGGTTTTATTGCAAAGACTTCGCCGAAACGGGTTTCTGCGTCGTAATCGCCATAAATATCAGCAAAATCGAGTGTGGATACATCCAAGTCAAGGCAGGCCTCAATGAAATTCAACAGTTCGGATGTGCTGTACTGCCAATCCAGTACACGCCAGGAGCCAAGAATCAGACGAGAATCGTGTTCGCCAATCGACATAAGTCTGCTTCCAAAATTGGCGGCCCTATATCAGGCCGCTCGAAGATTAGTTCTGGCGCGCTTTCAGTGCAGCTTCCAGTGATAGGTAGATATTGCGGTCGCCTGCATTGACCCAGATTTCTCGGGTCTGTTTGGTATCGAACTGCATATCCTTACCACCTTGCTCCTTACGATCACCTTTGTGAATGATGTAATAGACCACGCCGGACTTGCCAAATTCAGCCACCTTGCGTTGCCAGTACACACCAAAATCGTCCTTGCCACTGATCTTCGCTGGATTATGCCAATCCACTCCATCCAACGGCATATCTGGCGTACCGCCTTCCCTGCGCCAAACATGAAGCCCCCAGCCCTCATAAGCACCGTCTGGGCGGGAATAATGGATGGTGACGACATCATCTGGCTGTTCGCCAGCGAGCGTCAGCGATGCGCTGGCGGACCATACTGCTACCAGTGCCCATTTCAAGAAATTACGTTTACTCAGCATATTGTTCACTCCTCAAATCATGTGATTGTGTTGGTGTTGTTATTGTTTGCCCCTGCCGAGTAATCGCTGTGGCAGGTTATGGGTGAAAACCTGCACAGCTTCGTTCATCTATTGGATTGGATGTTTCTTAACCTTTCACCCCGCCAGCAGTCAGACCCGAGATCATCCATTTCTGGGCGATCAGGAATACCACGGTGATGGGCAAGCCAGACAGAATTGCGGCAGCGGCAAAATCGCCCCACATATACTTTTGCGGGTAAAGGAACATTTTGGAACCGACAGCAAGTGTCAGGTTTTCCTGTTGATGCAACAGAACTGACGCCACCGGGTATTCGATAATGGCGTTGATGAAAGCCAGCAGAAAGACCACCATCAAAATAGGTAGCGCCATCGGCAGCAGCACCAATCTGAAGGCTTGCCATGGGGTAGCACCATCTACTTTGGCTGCTTCTTCTATTTCGGCTGGAATGGTGTCGTAATAGCCCTTGATGGTCCAAACGTGCATGGCAATACCACCAGCGTAAGCCAGTACCAAGCTACCATGGCTATCAATGCCCAACCAGGGAATGTAAGTACCGATCTGGTCGAAAATGGCAAAGATCGCCACCAGCGCCAAAACTGCAGGGAACATCTGCATCAGCAGCATGGCTGTCATGGTCTGATTCTTGAACGGGAACTTCATCCGCGCAAAGGCAAATGCACAAGTAGTCGACAGCAGCAGTGTGACTACTGCGGACATTGTGGCCACTTTAATTGAGTTCCATAGCCAACGCATGACCGGAAATGGCGGCTGAACGAGACTGCCATCCGGCCCCTGGTAGGAAATACCCAATGCCAGCTTCCAGTGCTCGAAGCTGATGGTTTCCGGAATGATGCTACCGGCGGCAAAATTACCCGGTCGCAAGCTGATCGACAGAATCATCACAAACGGGAACATGATCAGTGCGATGAAGGCGATAATACCAATATGCGCCACCACCACCCGCCAGCGATGCGATTTATCCAATACAACAGCCATGTTTGATACTCCCTATCCTTGACTCTGATGCCCGGCCCGTTTAACGAGTTTCAGTCTGGTTCACCTTGGTCAGGCGCAAATTAGCCAACGACAATGCTGCCACCAAAATGAAAATAACCGTGGAAATTGCTGCTGCCAGGCCAAAATTCTGGCCGGAATCCTCAAAGGCAATCCGGTAGGTGTAGGACACCAGCAAATCGGTTGTCCCCGCGGGCACTTTGGTATCCAGGAAATCTGGACGGCCTGATGTCAACAAGCTGATCAACACAAAGTTGTTGAAATTGAAAGCGAAAGCAGAAATCAACAATGGGGTGATCGGCTTGACGATCAACGGCACGGTGATTTTGAAGAAGTTGGTCAACGGCCCAGCCCCGGCAATCGCAGAAGCCTCATACAAATCGGACGGAATCGCCTTGATCAACCCCATACACAACACCATCATGTATGGATAACCTAGCCAGGTGTTTACGATCAAGATCATCACCTTGGCAAGGAATGGGTCGGAGAACCAAGCCGGCTTGATACCGAACAAGGCATCCAGAATCATATTGATTTCACCGAAGCTCTGGTTGAACAGGCCTTTGAACACCAAAATCGAGATAAAACCCGGTACTGCATAAGGCAGGAACAACATGGTACGGTACAAGCCACGGAAACGAAGTGCTTCCCAGTTCAGTACGACCGCCAACACAATACCCACACCCAGCGTGAATACCACGGTCAAACCCGAGAACACCACCGTCCACAAGAAGATACGGGCAAATGGCTCTTGGAAGGCTGGGTCCGTGAAGATACGTGTAAAATTGGCAAAACCGACATTCACTTTGAAGCCAGGCTGCACCTGCTCACCTTTGGTATTCTCGTAGAAGCCGGTAGTGAAATTGGGACGAAGGATGTCATTGGTTTCCTGATTCACCAACGCGCCATCTGGGTTTTGCACATACAACTTGTGAACCGGCGCAAACTCGCGCAATCCGGACATGGACGCCTGCTTGCCACCTGGCATAGCGACTGAAATGGCCTTTAACGCAGCCTGCAGCTTGATTAATTCACGCAATTGCACTGCATCGCCCAAGACGATCTTGGCCTGATCAAAAGGCTGCATTTCCAGCTTCAGCGGTTCGACTTTTTTCAACGCCAATGCATTACTGACAAAGACATCACCCTTCTGGCTATCTTCCAGGCGAATGCGATAAGCCTCACCATCGGCATGCAACGAAAATGCGAAACTGTCACCCTCTGCCCGATAGGTTTCATCCATCAGGTACTGGGTGGCACGATCGAACGTCAGCAGGTTTTTGGAGCTGTAATTGGTGAAGCCAATGGCGATGGTGTACACCAGTGGCAACAATACAAAGACTGCAATCCCTGCCAAACCGGGGAACAAATAACGGTAGGCATACGCACGTGGCGACATGTACACATAAGCCGCCAGGCAAATCACGGCCAATACAGCCAATGCAAGAACCGGCTGGCCAGCGGTATACACCATCACTACGCCATAGAGCGCAGCCAGCAGCATTGCTACCAACGCACCCTTACCGATCAAGACTCCTAACGACCTACCCATATACCCTCTCACTACCTTTTGACGACCCGAAGGCCGAGCCAGCTCATCCCGCTGACCAGGGGGAATATCCTGCAAGCGCATGGTTTGTCACCCATCTGTCAGGCGCCTCCGCTGTGGGGCGTGGCACTGCGCCATGCTTGTTATACGGGCCATTGACCGGCCTCTGCGCGAACACCTGTGGCATTCGCATTACCTACCGTGAAAACCCGCCGCTGGCCTAAACCAGACAGCGGGTCGATCACTACGTGATTACTTATTTGCTGACGATCCGTTTGGCGGCTGCGTCCAAGCCTTCCTTCACACTTTGGCGGCCTTGTGTCACGTTCTGTAACGTGGAGTTCATCGACGACCAGAAGCGCCCCATTTCCGGATTATTCGGCATTGGTGCACCGGCTTGTGCAGAAGCCATGGTGGCCTGAATATTCGGGTTGGCCTTCAATTCGTTGAACAAGGCCTTGTTCGCAGGGGTGCCCAGTGGCACATCTGCATTACATGTTTTCAAACCAGCCATGCTCAACATGTGGTTTTCAATGAACTCGACTGCCAGATCCTTATTGGGTGAAGCACGGTTGATCATGGCACCCAGTACGCCGACAAATGGTGCAGCCTTCTTGCCATCTACAGTCGGGATTGGGGCAACACCGAAATTCAGCTTGGATTTTTCCAAGTTATCCCACGCCCATGGACCGTTGATCATCATGGCGATCTTGCCCTGATTCACACCCGCTTCCATGTCTGCATAGCTGGCACCCTTTGGCATGGCACCTGCCGTGATCAGCTTCATGATGGCTTCCGCACCCTTGACGGCACCTGCAGTATTCACACCGGTATCATTGGCATCGTAGGTACCATCAGCCTTGGCCTTGAAGGCATAACCGCCACCAGCGGCCAGCAGGGGCCAGGAGAAGTAGGTATTGGTGTAGTCCCACAGAATGGCACGCTTGCCTTGTTTCTGCAGTTCCTTATCCAGTTTCAACACATCATCAAAGGATTTTGGCGGAGTTTTAACCAGATCCTTGTTGTAGATCAGCGCAATTGCTTCGATCGACATCGGGTAACCATAAGTCTTGCCACCCACAGTGAAGGCTTTCCATGCCAACGGGTCAATCTCGCCCTGAATCTTCTTGGATGGCTTCAGATCAACAATCAGGCCGGACTGGATCCACTCGCCAATGCGGTCATGCGGCCAAATCCAAATGTCAGGGCCTTTACCAGCTGCGGCGGCTTGCTGAAATTTGCTCGGCGCATCTTCCGGATGCTCGACTGTGACCTGAACGCCCGTCTTCTTGGCAAATTCTTCACCGACCTTTTGCAGGCCGTTGTAGCACTTGTCTCCGTTGATCCAGACCAACAGCTTGCCCTGCTCGGCTGCCTGGGCAGTACCGGCAAAGGCGAAGGCAACGGCGGCTGCCGCTACTGCATATTTCATCTTGTCACCTGCTGAGGACATTTACATCTCCTTCTACGTTTTTGGCCCCAAAGCGGGGTGGTGGTGTCTGCCAAATTTACATTGATACCTGACGCGCTTTGCCCAACACGTCGTTGATCCGCTTTCAAGCGACTTTTTCTTGTGCAGTTTCACTCGTTTCGATCGTGCGCTTGCAAGCCAGGCCTTTGTCGTCGAACAGGTAACAATGCTGTTCAGGTAGACCAAGCGTGATCGTTTCACCACGCATCGCACGGTTATCTGGCGCAGCACGAGCAACCAGATGGTCGTCCGCGCCCGCCACATCGATATACAAATAGGTCACGTCCCCCAAGTGTTCAGCCACTTGAAGTTTGCCGTGCAATACGTTGTCACCCAACACACCATCAGCCACAACGTGCTCAGGGCGAATACCCACCGTCACTTTGCTGCCGGTTGGCAAGTGGGATGCATCCACTGCCACACGAATCACATCACCACTGTGCAATTTCACACGGGCCGTCTTATAGTCAGCCGATACCAGTTCGGCCGGTGCGAAGTTCATTTTCGGCGAGCCGATAAAACCAGCTACAAACAGGTTACAAGGATGGTTGTATAACTCGATGGGGTGGCCAACCTGTTCAACCTTACCTGCACTCAGCACAACGATCCGATCCGCCAGTGTCATCGCTTCCACCTGATCATGTGTGACATAAATCATGGTGGTTGCCAATTCACGATGTAGTTTGGCGATCTCGATACGCATCTGCACACGCAAAGCTGCATCCAAATTGGAAAGCGGCTCATCGAATAGAAACACATTGGGCTTGCGGACAATGGCGCGGCCAATAGCCACCCGTTGACGTTGCCCACCCGACAAGGCCTTGGGTTTACGTGCCAACAGGTGTTCGATTTGCAGAATCTTGGCGGCGCGTTCCACAGCCGCATTCATCTCTTGCTTGCTTGCCCCTGCCAGTTTCAGACCAAACGCCATGTTCTCAGCCACAGTCATGTGCGGATACAGCGCATAGCTCTGGAACACCATCGCTATACCGCGCTTGGCAGGCGGAATGTCGTTGCACAACTGACCACCGATGTATAACTCACCCGCCGTGATGTCCTCCAAACCGGCAATGGTGCGCAACAAAGTTGACTTACCACAGCCAGATGGCCCGACAAACACAACGAACTCGCCATCTTTGATGTTCAAATCAATGCCGTGCAATGTTTCAATATCGCCATACGCCTTGCGAATACCCTTGAGAATTACTTCAGCCATGTCGTCTGCCTCTAGATTACGATCCGCGTCTACTCAGGTGCGGTTGATGTGTCCGTAGAATGCCGAGTAAGCAGGCAATTCAATTGATCTGCCGTCAATGCGGCTGGTAAAGCCATGTCCTTCAATTGGCGCCAACGTCATGTCGGCCGGTATGGCCACATGCTGTGGCTGTGCACTGAAATTGAAACAGACCAGCAAAGCGTTACCGCCCTGGTTACGTTCAAAAGCCAATACCTCTGGCTGTGTCTCGACAAAGCGAATTGCGCCATCCAGTAACAAAGGTTGCGTCTTGCGCCATCTCAGGAAAGCACGGAAGAAATGCAAAGGCGATGTTGCATCCTTCTCTTGCACGTCAACAGCACGGGCCCGGTGCTCACTTGGTACAGGTAACCATGGGGATACTGTTGAGAACCCACCATTGTCCGCAGACTGTTGCCAAGGCATCGGCGTGCGACAACCATCACGGCCTTTGAATTCGGGCCAGAATGTAATACCGTAGGGATCTTGTAACAGCTCAAACGGAATATTCGCTTCAGTCAGTGCCAATTCTTCACCTTGATACAGACAGACACTGCCACGCAAGCTGGTTTCCATAGCCAGCAACATCTTGGACAGATCGGTATTGGTTTCGCCTTTGCCCCAGCGAGTCATCACGCGTTGCACGTCATGATTACCAATCGACCAACACCCCCAGCCATCACCAATTTTGGCTTCCAGCTCTTCAACCTGCTTACGAATATACGCCGGCGAACCATCCTGCGTCAGTAAGTTGAAGCTATAGGCCATGTGCAACTTGTCACCGCCATTGGTGTAGGCCGCCATCACGGTGAGTGAATCGTCGTCACCCACTTCCCCTACACTGGCAGCACCGTACTCATCCAGCAAAGCACGTACACGCTGCAGGAACGCCAGATTTTCAGGCTGAGTCTTGTCATATAGATGGCGCTGGAAGCCATAAGGATTCTCAGCTGACACGGTCATGCTGTCCCGATTGGCAGCAGGTGGGTTGTTACGCAGTTGCTTATCGTGGAAATGGAAATTACAGGCGTCGAACCGGAACCCATCCACACCACGAGCCAACCAAAAACGGATGGTTGCTAGAATGGCATCCTGTACATCTGGATTGTGGAAGTTCAGATCCGGTTGGCTTTGCAGAAAGTTGTGTAGATAGTACTGTTTCCGTCTGGCATCCCACTGCCAGGCGGAACCGCCAAATACCGACAGCCAATTGGTCGGTGGTGTGCCATCCGGGTTGGCATCTGCCCACACATACCAGTCTGCCTTCGGATTAGTGCGGCTCTGGCGGCATTCCTTGAACCAGGGGTGCTGATCGGCCGTGTGCGACAACACCTGGTCTATCACCACCTTCAGCCCCAAGGCATGTGCCGTAGCAATCAAACGGTCAAAATCAGCCAAATTGCCAAACAACGGGTCGACATCACAGTAATCCGATACGTCGTAACCGAAATCCTTCATCGGCGATTTGAAGAACGGCGAAATCCAGATGGCATCGACACCGAGGCTTGCCACATAAGGCAATTTCTCGACGATGCCGGGCAAATCACCCACGCCATCATTATTGCTGTCTGCGAAGCTGCGAGGGTAGATCTGATAGATCACCCCCCCGCGCCACCAATTTTTACCTGCCTGTGTCATTTTTATATGCCTTCATGCAATCCGATATGCCCGTGGCACAGGCACATTGCATTGCAGAAAGAAAAAATGCGGCGAACGGGCGGAGATCAATACCCGCCGCCGCTAACCCTCTGGGAGGAGCTTAAGAAGGAAACTTGCTTAACTTAAATTCGGCTTACCACCAAGCTTCGGTCTGGATGCCGTAGGACGTGCCATTGGTCTTGTCCTTGAACACGTCGCCACCGGCTACACCTTCCTTGTTCCACTTCGCGTAGGTAACAAAGGCACGGATGGTTGGACGGGACCAGTAGCTCTTGCCAGCAGAAATCTGCGGTGCAATGGTAACCTTCCATAGATTGCGAGTATCACCAGCATTTGGCTTCACACGGTCGTAACCAACTTCTGACGCCAAGCTGAACAGCTCATTGAAGTGGTAGACCGGGCGCACACCTGCTGTAAACCATCTATCACCATCCTTGACCTTGGTGTAACCCAAGAGGCCTTCACCATCCAGGTTGCCAACATTGAAGAAGAAGCGGTCCAGAACACGCCACTTGCTCTTGTCGTTAGCCCCTGGGTAGGAAGAACCATCCAGTTCGATGTTCTTGTTTGCATACTGAACAATGAACTTGTTCCAACTATCACCTAATGGCAAATTGTGCTGCACAGTCACGGATGTACCGTTCTTGTTGCCATCACCATTATTGTCAACGTTGTTCTTTGAACCGAAATTCAAACCCAAGTCCAATGTACCAGCTGTACCCAAACCAATGGCTTCCAGACGCATATCGTGGGTCGTCTGGGAAATCTTGCTGTTCTTGCTGTCAGCGCGACGGATATAGGCATAAGAAAACTTACCGAATCCCAGATCAATATCTTCAATACCACCGCCAGGACCTGAGTTGTTCCAGTAGAAGAAGTCGTTCAGGTGAACATCGTTACGTTTGTAGTAACGCTTACCTGCCCAGATCTTCGCAGTAGCCAACGCACCTTCACCAAAGCCACCAACCTCAGTCCAAGTCTGACGCCATGACGGATCAGCCTGTTCCCAGTCACCATCTGCTGGCACCGAGAAAGCAGCCATCGTATGGAGCTTGAAGTACGCACTACCTTGCGCCGATTTGTACAAATCGGCATCGAAAGCCAACTCGCCATAGGTTTCGCATTCGTTACCCAGCCGATACTTCGACGGCGCGCCATCCAATTGGAAACAAACCTGCTTGCCCCCTTTAGAGCTGCTACCTGCGCCAGAACGTAGATAGCCGTGGAAATCAACACCAGCAGCAAAAGATTGTGCCGCAAGCGCAGCAGAAACAGCAGCTACGGACAACGCGATTTTAAATTTTTGATTCATGTCACCCTCCGAAAGTTGAAAGGACGACTGGCGCCTCACGCAGCCAATCGTCTAGAAAAACGGTAAACATTTATTCTTGTTATGCCCCTGCCGTTTTTCATTCTTCGCCTTCTTTTTTAACTCCCCCTGTAGCGGGACGCCTCCTTTCATCAGTGAGTGCGTTTTGTTTTTATAGTTGTTTATCCACGTAACGCGGCTGCTTCCCGCGCCAGTTTAGTAATTGCCTCCCAATCCCCACCTTCAAGCAGGGTCTTAGGTGTCAGCCATGAACCACCCACGCAAGCAACATTTGGCAAGGACAAGAACTCTGGGGCAGACGCCAGCGAGATACCACCGGTTGGGCAAAACATGATGTCTGCAAAGGGTCCACCGAGCGCCTTCAGCATCCCAACCCCACCAGCCTGTTGTGCCGGGAACAGCTTCAGGCGACTAAAACCAGCATCGCGCGCGCGCATGACATCAGACGGGGTCATTACGCCAGGCAGCAATGGCACGCTGGTGTGCTTACTGGCTTCGGCCAACGAATCGGTCAAGCCGGGGCTGACCAGAAACTGTGCACCGGCTTCAACCGCTGAATTCAACTCGCCAGGGTTGGTAACTGTGCCAGCACCAACAATGGCATCCGGTACCGCTTCACGCATCAGACTGATCGCCTCCAGGGCAATAGGCGAACGCAAGGTGACTTCCAATACACGAATGCCGCCAGCCACCAGCGCCTTGGCCAAGGGCACGGCATGATCAATGCGCTCAACGACAATGACCGGCATCACCGGCGAACTGTGCATGATCGCGAGAATATCCATTGGTCGTTTATCCTGGTTGATTACTCACGGCGGCGAAGCCACCACATTACCGCCATCAAGCGGCGGCTTTACTCCATAAAACCGAAGCTCATTCCACCCAATTCAGCACCCGTAGCCGCTGCGCGGAAGGCACCAAACAGTTCTCGCCCCATACCGAAACCGTTTGCAGTCAGGTCAGGTCGTGCAACATCACGAGCAAGCCATTCTGCCTCCGATACATCTACCCGGAGTACACTTTGCTCGGCATCCAGAAGGACAAGGTCACCATTGCGTACTTTGGCCAACGGACCGCCCGCAACACACTCGGGTGTTACATGAATAGCAGCCGGCACCTTGCCAGACGCACCGGACATCCGGCCATCGGTCACCAATGCAACCTTGAAGCCTTTGTCCTGAAGATTCGCCAAGGTCGGGGTCAGTTTGTGCAGTTCCGGCATACCGTTTGCACGAGGACCTTGGAAACGAATGACAGCAACAAAATCCCGCTCCAGTTCGCCACGCTTGTATGCAGCCAACAACTCATCCTGGCCATCAAACACCATGGCTGGCGCATGAACAACACGGTTTTGCGGCTTCACGGCCGATACCTTGATCACGGAACGACCCAGATTTCCTTGTAACAACTTCAAACCACCATCTACCGAGAATGGTGCATCAGCCTTACGCAGCACATCGGCATCCAGACTATCGACAGGCGCATCACGCCAAGTCAGTTCGCCATCCAGCAGGAACGGTTCTTGTGTATAACGACGAAGGCCTCGACCCAGCACTGTCATCACGTCCTCGTGCATCAGACCTGCATCCAGCAACTCGCGAATCAGGAACCCCATGCCGCCTGCCGCATGGAAGTGATTCACATCCGCGGAGCCATTGGGGTAGATACGGGCCAACAGCGGTACTACCGCAGACAGCTCGTCAAAATCGGTCCAATCGATCACGATACCGGCTGCACGGGCAATCGCAATCAGATGAATGGTGTGGTTGGTTGAACCGCCTGTTGCCAGCAAGCCAACAATTGCGTTGACGATCACTTTTTCGTCAACAATATCTGCTACTGCAATATATTGATCGCCCAGTGCCGTGATTCTGGCAGCCTGACGGGCGGCTTCCCGGGTCAAGGCTTCGCGCAATGGTGTACCAGGGGTGACAAATGCCGCGCCAGGCAAATGTAGGCCCATTACTTCCATCAGCATCTGATTGGAATTGGCTGTGCCATAGAACGTACAGGTCCCGATGCCATGATAGGCCTTGGACTCTGCTTCCAGCAGCTCGTCACGCGACAGCTTGCCGGCCGCATGTAATTGGCGAATCCGCGCTTTTTCATCATTTGACAGGCCGGATGTCATTGGGCCAGCAGGCACAAACACCGTCGGAAGATGGCCAAACTGCAAAGCACCGATCAACAGACCCGGCACAATCTTGTCGCACACGCCCAGGCACAAGGTGGCATCAAACATGTTGTGGGATAGCGCAATAGCTGTCGACATGGCAATCACGTCACGCGAAAACAGCGACAGCTCCATACCTGGCTGCCCTTGAGTCACGCCATCGCACATCGCTGGCACACCACCAGCAAACTGTGCAGTTGCCCCAACTTCACGAGCAGCTTCTTTGATCCAGACAGGAAAAGCCTCAAAGGGCTGATGCGCCGACAACATGTCGTTGTAGGCAGAAACAATAGCCAAGTTGGCCTTGCGGATTTCACGCAACAGAATCTTGTCGCCAGTCGGTGCTGCTGCAAAACCGTGTGCCAGATTGGTGCACGAAAGATGCCCACGTAGTGGCCCCTGGCCACGAGCGCTAGCCACCCGTTGCATATACGCTCCGCGCAGTGTCGCGCTACGGGCCTGGACTCTTGCAGTGACTTCGGCAACTCTTTGATTCAGCATGCTTTACTCGACTCTGGCAATTTCATTACATACCAGCAGACTTGCTGGCACGGCAATGGTAGTTTTCCTACAATCCAAATGCAAGCTCTATTTTTAGTTTTGCTACATTCCCATGCACCACAATAACGACAAAACACATATTAAATTGATTTCAAACAATTTAATGAAGTTCAATATTGCACCATCATGTAATGATACTACGTAGCACACCGCATTTTCTTTGCACTTTTCAATATCGCTGTAGTAATCTTACATTCAAATCTATAGACCGATTACGAGTTGAGGCGCAACCCGAAAACAGATCAAACAGAACGATGTGATGAATGACCCAAATAACAGTTTGTTCTGTAAGGCCTCAGGGTCATTCATACCCAATGCTGGATCAGCATCTGGTTTGCACCTCCTCTGCCCGATCTCCGACGCCTTATCGACGTATTCATACACCGACCCGCGGCGCCACGCCCCACAAGTGTGCCAAGGATTCAGGATGGACCCCAATGCGCCTGTTGACCTTACTCACAGCGCACGAGACAGAAGAAAGGATAAGCTGTGGCTGCGGTGCAAACGTTTGACATGATTTTGTTCGGTGGGACTGGTGATTTGGTAATGCGTAAGTTGTTACCCGCGCTTTACCACCAACATCGCGACGGACAGATGGGTGAAGGTTCGCGCATCATTGGTGTGGCACGTAGCAACCTGAGTAGTGATGACTACATTGCCACAGCTGAGAAACACTGTGCTCAATATCTCGGTGCTGCATTCGACAAGCAGGTCTGGGCCAGCTTTGCACAGCGTCTTGCCTATCAACGTGTAGATGCGCAGAACCCAACACACTTTGCCGATCTGGCAACAGTGCTGGATAGCTTTAGAGAACGCATCCGTGTCTATTACCTGTCAACGGCCCCCAGCTTGTTTACCGCCACTTGTGAGAATCTGGCCAATGCCGGTCTGGTGACACCCAACTCCCGAGTGGTACTGGAAAAACCGCTTGGCCATGATTTGGCTTCATCCCAAGCGATCAACGACGCAGTGGGCCGTTTCTTTGCAGAAAATCAGATTTACCGCATTGACCATTATCTAGGCAAAGAACCTGTACAGAATCTGCTCGCACTAAGGTTTGGCAATGCACTGTTCGAACCCTTGTGGCGCCGCGAATGGGTGCGGGATGTGCAAATTACCGTTGCGGAACAGATTGGCGTGGAATCGCGTGGCGATTTCTATGACAAGACTGGCGCACTGCGCGACATGGTGCAAAACCACCTGTTGCAACTGCTGTGCATTGTCGCCATGGAGCCGCCGTCCAGCATTGACTCTAACGCGGTCCGCGACGAAAAACTAAAGGTACTGCGTGCGCTGAAGCCATTCACACCCAATGATGTAGTCGCCAAAACCGTTCGCGGCCAGTACCGTGCCGGTGCTGCTGCAGGACAACCGGTACCAGGCTATCTGGATGAGCAGGAAATTCCATCCGACAGCCGCACTGAAACCTTTGTCGCCATCAAGGCAGAAATCGACACCTGGCGTTGGGCAGGTGTACCGTTCTTCCTGCGTACGGGCAAGCGTATGCAGGAAAAAGTTGCGGAAATCGTGATCAACTTCCGCGATGTGCCCCATTCCATTTTTGGCATGCCTGCGGGCCACGGGTTCAATCGTTTGGTAATCCGCATGCAGCCTGAAGAGTCGATGAAGTTGTATTTACTGGCCAAGCAGCCTGGCGATGCAATGAACCTGGGGCAGGTCCATCTCAACCTGGATTTTGAAGAAACCTTCAAAACCCGTCGCCTGGAAGCTTATGAACGCCTGTTGATGGACGCTGTACGTGGCAAACTGACCTTGTTTGTACGTCGTGACGAACAGGAAGCCGCTTGGCGTTGGGTCGAACCCATCATCGACGCCTGGGAGCAAAGTACCGAAAAACCCAAGACCTACACCGCCGGTACCTGGGGCCCGGCGGCTTCCAGCGCGCTGTTGTCACGTGATGGTTTAGCCTGGCATGAGGAAGTGTAATGGCTGTCATTGAACATTTATTTGACTCCCCCAGCGAACTGGACCAAGCACTGGCGACACGTGTTGGCAACGTTCTGCGGGATGCTGTCGCTGTTCGCGGTCAAGCCAGCTTGGCGGTATCCGGTGGGCGTACACCACTCGGCTTTTTCAAAGCATTGTCGCAAGCGGCACTTCCCTGGTCGCAGATTACCATTACATTGGTTGACGAACGCTGGGTTGGCGCAGATCACAGCGACAGCAATGCAAAATTGGTGCAGGACAATCTGCTACAACACGCCGCCAGTGTGGCGCGATTCATCCCGATGAAGAACGCCGAGCCCAGCCCGGAAGCTGGGTTGAGCGCGCTGACACAAGCCTATGCAGCAGCACCATTCCCCTTTGACGCAATCATTCTTGGTATGGGGGATGATGGACACACAGCATCCCTGTTCCCGGATGCGGATGAGTTGGCGCATGGCCTGAGCAGCCAGGCTTTATTGTGTACAGTCAACCCCAAGCATGCCCCGCACCCTCGGATGTCACTCACTGCGCACAGCATCAGCCAAGCTCGCCATCTATTCCTGCACATCAGTGGCGCCAAGAAGCGCGAGGTGTTTGATCAGGCACAGCAAGCCGGTCCAATTGAAGCATTGCCGATCCGATTCGCCATTCAGCAAAACAAGGTACCTTTACATGTCTATTGGACAGCCTGACAGCTTTCCTCGCCTGCTGGGCGATATTGGCGGCACCAATGCCCGCTTTGCCATTCAACTGGTTGAAAATGGCCAGTTCGAACACATTCAAACCCTGGCCTGCGCAGATTACCCTACGCCATTAGAGGCTATTGAGCACTATCTGGCACAGACCGGCACGCAACGCCCGCGTTGGGCTGCCGTGGGTATAGCCAATCCGGTGACCGGTGACCTCGTCAAGATGACCAATCACCATTGGTCATTCTCAATCGAGGCACTACGTAGCAAATTGCAGTTGGACAAGCTACTGGTGTTGAACGACTTCACCACATTGGCTTTGTCATTACCCGCATTGGCGAAGACCGATCTAGTACAGATTGGTGGCGGACTGCCGGTTGAACACGCACCGATCGCGTTACTGGGTGCCGGCACCGGCCTCGGCGTATCAGGATTGGTCCCTTACCCCGGCGGTTATGCACCGCTGGAAGGCGAAGGTGGTCACGTTACCTTACCGGCATTCAATGATCGGGAATCCGCCATCGTCAACCTGATCCGCCGTGATTTCCCACATGTATCGGCAGAGCGCGTATTGTCTGGACTGGGGCTGCCAATACTGTACCACGCCATTGCCCAACTGCATGACCTACCCAGTGAAGACCGGACACCTGCACAGATTACCGAACAAGGTATTGCCAACACCTGCCCCATCTGTACAGAAACACTGGCCACCTTCTGTGCCATGTTGGGCACGGTAGCAGCAGATCTGGCGCTAACACTGGGTGCAAGAGGCGGGGTGTTCATTGGGGGGGGGATCGTACCCAAACTGGGGGCTTACTTTGAACAATCCCCTTTCCGCACACGGTTTGAACAAAAGGGTCGTTTTGAAACGTATTTGCGTGGCATCCCTACCTTTGTGATCCATGCCAAATACCCGGCGCTGACAGGTGCAGCACGCGCACTGCAATCAGCTTCTGCCAACAACTGATGATCCATTGGCGGCCAGCCCAGCTGGCCTGCTGACTACCTGCCCTTGGCAGGGGTGTACCCACAACCATAACGGCTGATCGACAGCCGACTCAAGCGAAAGAAGGGCTGATACATGCTGAACAAAATTCAGGAAGTGCTGGACAGTCTCTCCAAATCGGAACGAAAAGTCGCCGAACTGGTACTGGCCCAGCCCAACATGGTCGCCAGCGCCCCAATTGCCACGATTGCCGATCAGGCAGGTGTCAGCCAGCCCACCGTGATCCGTTTCTGCCGGAGTCTGGACTGCAATGGCCTGCAGGACTTCAAGCTTCGATTGACGAAAAGCCTGGTATCTGGCGTGCCTTATGTGCATCAGTCAGTCATGTCAGGTGATAGTCCACACGACCTGATCGCCAAGGTTTTTGACAATTGCGTCTCAAGCCTGCTCCGCACACGCAATGAGATGAATCCAGATTCGCTGCAACAGGCAGTAGGCATTCTGGCCAGTGCCAACAAGATTGAGTTCTACGGTTTAGGTAACTCTGGCATTATTGCCGCCGATGCCCAGCACAAGTTCTTCAGGTTGGGTGTCCCCACCGTGTCCTATTCCGATCCACACATCCACGGTATGGCAGCGACCATGTTGCAGCCGGGTGATGCTGTGGTAGCCATTTCCAATACCGGTCGTACTGCGGACTTGATCCGAAGTGTGCAGATTGCCCGAGAAGTAGGTGCCAAAGTGGTTGGCATTACCCGTAGCAACTCACCCTTGGCCCAGTACTGCCATGTTGCATTGTATGCCGATACCCCTGAAGACCCGGATATCTATACACCGATGGTGGCGCGAATCGTTCATCTGGCGATCATTGATGCACTGGCGGTAGGCGTATCGCTACGCCGTGGGCCCGAGCTGATCAGGCAGCTGGAGCAGGTCAAACGCATCCTGAAGGAAAAGCGCGTACGCGGCTTTGAGTAAATCAGGTGCCACAAGCGCCTGGGCATGACTGGAAACCGGGGTACACCGGTTCCATCAACACAACCTGACAGCAGGGTGACAAAACGCTGCCGCTAGCAAGCAGACCTTGGTCAGCGCTTGCCTTGCGGGATTCGAATGTAATTATAATTTCTGCCTGTATCGGTGCCATTTGGCTTGGCATGCCGATTTCCGGGCTGAAATCTGCACGGGAATCACGATGTCCAGCCTTACCCAATCTCCAGCTTGGCTTGCGCTGCAGGCCCATTTCGAGCAAACCCGGCATTTGCATCTACGCGAGTTGTTTCAACACGACCCTGGGCGGGCGGAACGGATGTCAATCGAGGTATGCGACATGCTGCTCGATTACTCCAAAAACCGTGTCACCGATCAAACCCAGCGCCTACTGATTGATCTCGCCAAGCAGGAAAACCTACCCCAGAAGATCGCCGCCATGTTTTCTGGCGAAAAGATCAACGTCACAGAGAACCGTGCTGTGTTGCATACCGCCCTACGTAACCGCGCGAATACGCCAGTTTACGTGGATGGTGACGATGTAATGCCCAAGGTCAATACAGTGCTGACCCGGATTGGTAGCTTCTGCGACCGGGTTCGTCATGGCGAATGGTTGGGTTACACGGGCCAGCCGATTACCGATATTGTCAACATTGGTATCGGGGGGTCTGACCTTGGTCCATTGATGGTATGCGAAGCGCTGAAAACCTATGGTCACCCGCGCCTCAACATGCATTTCGTGTCAAATGTGGATGGTGCACAGATCGCCGATGTCCTTCGCAAGTGCCATACGGCCACGACCTTGTTCGTGATTGAGTCAAAGACATTTACCACTTCCGAAACACTCACCAATGCGCATACCGCGCGTAACTGGTTCTTACGATCCTCTCGTGACGAGAAGGCGATTGCCAAACATTTCGTGGCAGTATCGACCAATGCCAAGGCCGTCTCCGAATTCGGGATCGATACCAACAACATGTTCGAATTCTGGAACTGGGTCGGTGGCCGTTATTCACTGTGGTCGGCTATTGGCTTGCCGATCGCACTGTTGCTGGGTAAAGAACACTTCCAGGCATTGCTGACCGGTGCACACATGATGGATCAGCACTTCCGCAATGCACCGCTGGAAAAGAACATGCCGGTCATTCTGGCACTGCTGGGTATCTGGTATGGCAACTTCCACGGCGCAGCCAGCCAGGTGATTGCACCCTATAACCAGAGCCTTCATCGCTTGCCTGCATACATGCAACAGTTGGATATGGAGTCGAACGGAAAATCAGTCCGGATGGATGGTAAACGGGTGGATTACCAGACCAGCGGTGTGATCTGGGGTGAAACAGGCATCAACGGCCAACATGCCTACTTTCAGATGCTGCACCAAGGTTCGCAACTGATCCCGATCGATTTCATTGCATCCATCGAGAACCCCAGCACGTTACCCGATCACCATCAGATATTACTGGCCAATTTCTTTGCCCAAGCAGAAGCTTTCATGCGTGGCAAGACTGAAGCAGAAGTGCGCACCGAATTATTGGCGCAAGGTATCGATGGCGAAAACGCAGAACGACTGTTGCCGCACAAGATTTTTGAAGGTAATCGTCCTTCCAACACACTGTTGCTACATCGGCTCGATCCTAAAACCCTGGGTGCATTGATTGCCTTGTATGAACACAAGATTTTTACTCAAGGGGTAATTTGGGGTATCAACAGCTTTGACCAGTGGGGCGTGGAGCTTGGCAAGCAATTGGCCACCACCATCCATGGGGAACTGATGAATCCGTTGCCTGCCCAACATCATGACAGCTCAACCAACCGGCTGATCAACTACTTCAAGCAGCGTGCGAAATCCTGACCCTGTCGTATCCAAAAGCCTTGTTCATACAATACCGTAGGAAACGACGGGCATTTCACGGCGAATGAGGGTGCGGACTCCTCATTCGCCTTTTTGTGAACCTATCATCAGTAGCACCAGTTTCTGTGCCCTGGGCAGACGCTTGATGGCGATCTCTCGTTTCAATGCTTGGCTTTTCCCTTCGACCAGCTCCACGTATGCCAGATTCACAGGTAAGTGGCTGCGCGTATAACGAGCGCCGGTGCCTTGAACATGTTCGTTAATTCGCTTCGCCAAGTTATTGGTCACCCCGGTATACAATGAATCATCGCCACAACGCAGTATATACACCACCCATTGCCCAGGTGGAAAAGCGTCCATATCCATCAAATCCGCCTAAAACAAACCACAACTCAACCCGGCTGCAAGCGTTGCACCCAGCTCTTCACAGGCTCGCAAGGCATCCGCTGTCAGTTCACCTTTGCAGATGATCGGCTCTGCAACCCGTTGTAGCGGATACCCCCTCGCAATTCGTTCAATCGCAGCCAATGCGCCCGTACCGTCATTTCCTGCACTGATGAACACCGCAAATGGCAGCCCCTCCACCAAACCTTGTGCCGGGTAATAGGTGCGATCAAGAAAATCCTTCAACGCACCAGACATATACCCAAAATTCTCAGGTGTCCCCATCAAGATAGCATCACACCACAACAGGTCATCCAATCCAGCCTGCAAAGCGGGCAGCACACGCCATTCAACCTCATCGGCAAAAGCCATTGCACCACGCCGTGCACTTTCCGCCATCATGAAAGTTCGCCCACTCTGACTGGCGTACACAATCAGTAAATGTTTCATGATATGGGTTTGGAAGAATCTGCAGCAAAAGCTGGCCAACTGGATGGCACAATAAAGCCGCGACTACGTTCCTGCCAGTCGCGATATGACATTTGTACTAGTTCGGCAATCAGCATTGGCCGTGGATGGGTACTGAAACGCTGGGCTAATATGGCATGTAAGGTCTGCGTGTCATATGTTGTCACTTGGTGTTGCGTAACCGTTGCGACCCAATTCACTTTGGGCAGAATTGCATATTGGCAAGTGGGATTGAGCCAGTCGGGGCGCTCTGAGGGCCGCCAATACACCCACCAACCATTGGGATGCAACCATTGACCCGCTTGCCAGTCGTGCCAAGCATAGAATAACCAGCCTTTCAGCCAAGCCAATGCCTGCCCCGGCCGTACCGGCATCATTGCCAACGCCTCAGGCTGAGCCGACATTGGCAATTGATGTGTTTGCAACCGCTGTAACTTCAAATCCAGACGATCGGCAGGATTGGGTCCCACCAGGGATGTCGGGCCATTACCCGTTTGCAGGAACAACTTGAAAGCGCACTCAACGTGGCTCAAACCGAATTCAGGTAATTGGGCCAGAAAATCCAGCTCGCCGATGGTGATCTGACCACGCTTGATCAGCAGATGTTGGGCAATCAGACCAAATCCAGGCGCATGCTCAAACAAGTAAGCCAGCAGCGCTTCCACATAGTAGCCCAGCCGACCTACCACAAACGGGGCGACATGAGCATGCAAAGTCTGTGGTGAAGCATCTTGTACCTGCAACCACGTCGCCAGCACTTCACCACATCGGGCATACCATGCATCAGTCAAACAGGCATCACATGAGTTGACCGGCACTGCAGAAGCCAGACCTGGCGCGGTAGCCAACCATGCCAGATTGCGCACATGCAGGTCGCCCAGCGTGGTCGGCAATCCAGTCGTATGCATGCTTAGTCCTCGTACAACTCCAATGGCAATCCGTCGGGGTCCTGAAAGAAAGCAAAACGCCGCTTGGTCAGCTCATCCACCCGTACTGGTTCAACCTCCACGCTATATGCCCTGAGGTGGGCCAACGCTGCATCCAGATTCGCTACCCGCAATGCCAAATGTCGGAGGCCACAGGCTTCTGGCCGGGTTGGTCGGGCCGGTGGCGAAGGAAAGGAGAATAGTTCAAGCTGGACGCCATCCGGCAGTGCCAGATCCAGCTTCCATGACTCGCGTTCTGCACGCCAGGTTTCAGCGATCACCCGCAGCCCCAACACAACGGTATAGAAGTAACGCGAACGCGAATAATCACTACAAATCAACGCAACGTGATGTAACCCACCTAACCCAATCATGCCTCTTCACCAGCTTTAACCTTGGGTTTACGACGGCGACGGCGACGTGATTTGGCAGGCTTTCCTTCACCATCGACGAATTCAGCTGCTGTGGCATTACCTTGGGTCTGGCCGACGACGGAAGACGATGTAGCGACGGGTGTGGTAATTACTTCGCTAGTGACGACCACCGAACCGGCTCCCAAGGTTGGGGGAGTTGTATGTACCGAAGGCTCTGGCATCACTTTGGCGGCTTTCTTGGTCTTACCCTTAGTACGCGTCTTATCCTTGATTTTATCTTTTGCTTTACCCAATTTGTCGGGCTTCGAATCCACCCAGACATTTGGCTCACTGGACGCAGGTGCCTGAGGTGGCGCTGGCGCCAATTCCGGGGGCATCGGAATCAGGACACTACCCTCCATCAAACGGCGGGCACTACGATGCATCACCACTTTACTGACAGTCCATTCCGTCCCCTTACCTTGCACATCTGCAGCCATTTCAGTCACGCCTGACGGCTGCCCGAAACGCAAAGTCCGGCTGGCATCCAACGCCTTGCCAATGGTCTGTGATACGACAGTGCCCGGGATATATGCCGCAACAGTCAATGCAATAGCGCCGGTACCGGTATAAGCATGATGCAATTTACCCATCGAGACAATGCGTGCCGACAAGTCATAGTCTGCCTTGCTGACCGCCTTGCCACTGGATGAAACAAAGTCGGCAGGTTTGGCCAGAAAACTGATCTTGGGTGTTGCTGGGCGGTTAGTCGTCGCGTCTTCCACTGTTGCAGCCAACCCCATCGCGACTGCAGCATGGGCTCGAATGGTCTCCAGCTTGCTGAGCAACGCCACCTGATGATTCACCTCTACCTGATTTTCCAAACCAGTCAAACCAAGATCTTTAGCTTTGACAAATACTGTCGGGTTACCAGCATCAATCAACGTCACCTTGATCTTGCCAATCCCTGCCAGCTCCAACGTATCGGTTTTATTGCCTGTCGGGAACAATTTACCGACACTCCCACCAGCCGGATCAAGAAACTCCAACTTGATATCGGCACCCGGAAAGGCCACACCATCAAACTGAAAATCCTGCTCGACAACCGGCTGACCATACTTGACCGGTACATAAGCCACAATCAGCTTATTGATGTTGGCCTGCCAGATGCGGATGGTGGTGATGCCTTCTTCTGCCGTGACCAATTTTTCTTCAATTGCGAATGGCCCGACAGCAGCGGTCAAATTGCCACAATTACCAGAAAAATCGATCAAACCATCTTCAATGGAAACATGCCCAAACAGGTAATCCACATCAGCATCATCACGACTGGAAACGCTCACCAACACCACTTTACTGGTACTGGAAGTACCACCACCGACACCATCGATCTGCTTGCCATATGGGTCCGGACTACCAATGGCGCGCAACAGAATGCGGTTGGCCATGGCCGGATCAGCCGGTAACGTGTCAGCACGGAAGAACAGTCCTTTGCTGGTACCACCTCGCATCAGGGCTGCTGGAATTTTGAGTTGATTCATCGATCACTTAACAGGCATGGCTTACGCCAATACCGAGAATTCATCACATGTTAGCCACTCGACGCCGAGGCGGAACAGGCTAACGCACAGAATATTTTTCCAAGGTAGGGTACAGGCTCCCAATACCCTTCCAGCTCATACCCCGGTCAATTTGATTTATCGTCACCCAACAACATCAAGCTGGCGAGCCAGGACAGCACACCATACAACAAGGCGCCCCAGAATGCAGCACCAAAGCCAGATACATGGAAACCTTTGACTACATAGGATACCAACCAGAACAACAATGCATTCAGCACTAAGCTGAACAGCCCCAGTGTCAATACAGTGATCGGTAAGGTCAGCAATTTGAGAATCGGGCGGACAAAGGTATTGATCAGGCCCAGTGCCAATGCCACGATCAGAGCCCGCACCAATCCATCAATATAGATGCCGGGCACCAATTGCGTCACCAGCAACAGGCACACCGCATTGATTAGCCAGACAGCGAACAGTTTCAAGATAGCAGGCCTTCCGTGAGTTGAGCCCGCCAGGGGGAAAACGAATTGGCAGGCTGGGCACCATGCCCAGCCGCTATTATGCCTCGACCGTCTCGGTTGTGACGACCTCACCGCGCAAACTATGTGACATAGCTTCGGTAATACGAACATCGACAAAATGACCGATCAAACGTGGATTACCAACAAAATTCACCATGCGATTATTGTCGGTACGACCTGCCAGTTCTTTTTCATCTTTGCGGGATGGCCGTTCCACCAATACACGTTGGATAGTTCCAACCATACGTTGAGAGATATCACTTGCCATGTCTTCAATACGCTTTTGCAGACGCATCAGTCGTTTGAGTTTGATGTCCTGTGGCGTGTCGTCAAGCAGTTCCGCCGCTGGAGTACCAGGACGGCGACTGTAGACGAATGAAAATGACGTATCAAAACCCACATCCTCAATCAGCTTCATAGTGGCCTCAAAGTCGGCTTCCGTCTCCCCTGGGAAACCAACAATGAAGTCGGAGCTCAGGCTCAGATCAGGTCGTGCGGCACGCAATTTTCGGATGACTGATTTGTATTCCAGCACCGTGTAGCCACGCTTCATGTTCATCAACACCCGATCGGAGCCTGCCTGTACGGGCAGATGCAAATGAGATACCAGCTTTGGTAGCGTGGCATAGCAATCAATCACCCGTTGAGTCATTTCTTTGGGATGGCTGGTGGTATAGCGGATACGCTCAATACCTGGCATTTCATGTACAACCTCCAGCAATAACGCAAAGTCGGCAATCTCGCCATCAGCCATCGGCCCACGATAGGCATTGACGTTCTGTCCAAGCAGCGTGACTTCCTTAACCCCTTGTTGGGCCAAACCCGCAATCTCGGTCAAGATATCTTCAAACGGTCGGGAAACCTCCTCGCCACGGGTATAAGGCACGACACAGAAGCTACAGTATTTAGAGCAACCTTCCATGATTGACACGAAAGCCGTCGCACCATCAACCTTGGCAGGCGGCAAGTAATCAAACTTTTCGACTTCAGGAAATGAAATATCAACTTGGGCGTGACCACTATGCTTACACTCAGCAATCAATTCCGGCAGTCGGTGCAACGTTTGCGGGCCAAACACCACGTCTACATAAGGTGCACGTTTGACGATGGTATCGCCCTCTTGACTCGCGACACAGCCCCCTACCCCAATGACCAGATTAGGATTCTGCTGCTTCAAATGCTTGATGCGGCCCAGGTCAGAGAATACCTTTTCCTGCGCCTTTTCACGTACCGAACAGGTATTGAACAGGATGACATCTGCTTCTTCCGGATTGTCTGTCTTGATCATACCTTCAGACGCATTCATTACATCCACCATTTTGTCCGAGTCATACTCGTTCATCTGGCAGCCGAAGGTCTTGATAAAAATTTTCTTGGTCATTTGGAATAATACCGGCGTTCCGCGAAATCGGCGGAAGATATCACAAAAAGCACCTAATTTTCAATCAGATAAGGTGTAAGCTGCTGTTATAAACCAGCTACCAAGCTAAGTCGCCGGTTCCAAGTCTTCCAGTAAATGCTCCATTTCCTTTTCACGCTCCGTTGCATGCTTGGCAAACCAGCGCACCCGAGCACAAGGATAGGTCTGCCCGATTGGCACATAAATCTCTTCGACCATGCCTTTGCGACGGTCAAAAAAACGGGCGACCTCCGGAGGAAATGACTGCAGTCTGGCAGGAATAATTCGAACGATTTGTTTTTCTTTAACTTGCATGCGAGAAGGCAGCGTCAAGCTGACAATACGAACCAACACTATTCTACTTTAGTCTTTTGCAGGCCACTCGCCAATCAGTTCACAACCAAACCAGCCAACACTTGTTGCAGTGAGAAATGCCAATCCGGCAATGTCAGATGGAAAGTTTCCTGCAATTTCTGGTTGGACATCACTGAATACGGTGAACGCTTGGCCGGTACCGGATACTCGTTGGACGGGATGGGTAACAACGTGGCCAGCCGTTTGTTTTCCCAGCCCGGCAGCAGATGCAGCCCATCCAGAATTGCCGAGGCATACCCAAACCAGCTGGTTTCACCCGCTGCAGTGAGGTGATAGATGCCCGATACATCAGCCAGACCATCACGATCCTGAGCCCAACGCTGAGCCACAATTTGTGCGGTCGCTTCTGCAACCAGTCGGCTCCAAGTTGGCGCGCCGATCTGATCAGCAACAATCTTCAGTTCTTCTCGTTCTTGTGCAAGGCGCATGATCGTCCGCATGAAGTTGCCACCTCGGGCGCCATACACCCAGCTGGTACGTAGGCATAGATGATGTGCACCAGATGCGGTCAAGGCCTGTTCACCTTCCAGCTTGGTTTGTCCATAGGCATTCAGTGGATTGGTAGCATCCGTTTCCAAATAAGGTGCTGCCTTGATGCCGTCAAACACATAGTCGGTGGAGTAATGGATCAACGTCGCACCCAATGTGCAGGCCTCTTCGGCCATCACTGCCGGTGCAATGGCATTGACGGCACGGGCAGTCACCAAATCGCTCTCCGCCTTATCCACAGCGGTATAGGCCGCAGGATTGACTATCAACGCAGGTTTGAAGGTACGTAATGCATCGCGCACTTGCCTGGCATTAGTCAAGTCAACCTCACGCCGACTCAATGCCACCACATGTCCCAGTGGCGCCAAGGTACGCGATAGCTCCCAGCCAACTTGCCCTTCCCTACCTGTAACCAGAATGGTTGGACGGTTCATGGATAGACCTCTGCTTGTGACAACACAATACCCTGACGATCTTTGGCTGACAAAGTTGGTTTATCGAGCAATGGCCAAGAGATTGCCAAGATCGGATCGTCCCAGGCTATGGCACGCTCAAACTCTGGGTACCAGTAGTCAGTGGTCTTGTAAAGAAACTCAGCCGTCTCGGACACCACCACAAAGCCATGAGCAAAGCCAGGTGGCACCCACATCATGCGTTTATTGTCAGCAGACAGGATTTCTCCCACCCATTGCCCAAATGTGGGCGAGCTGCGGCGAATATCCACAGCCACGTCGAACACTTCACCAGCCACCACCCGCACGAGCTTGCCTTGAGCATGTTGAATCTGGTAGTGCAAGCCGCGTAATACGCCTTTCGCAGATTTTGAATGGTTGTCCTGAACAAAGTCCAGCTTGATGCCCGTCAACTCATTGAACAAGCGGGTATTAAAACTCTCATAAAAGAAGCCACGCTCATCACCAAATACTTTCGGGACGATCAGTTTGACATCTGGAATTCTGGTATCAATCAACTGCATCAAAACACTTTCTCTTCCAGGATTCGCAACAGATATTGGCCATAACCGGTTTTAGATAAGGGCGCCGCCAAGCGGCGAACCTGCTCCGGGTCGATATAGCCCATACGGTAGGCGATTTCTTCTGGGCAGGCGACCTTTAGGCCTTGGCGCTTTTCCAAAGTCTGGATAAAAAGACTCGCTTCCAGTAACGACTCATGTGTACCTGTATCCAACCAAGCATGGCCACGCCCCATCGTAATCACATCCAGCTGATTGAGCTGCAGATACCGATTATTGACATCGGTTATCTCCAACTCACCTCTGGGCGATGGTCTGATGGATTTGGCGATTTCTATGACTTGGCGATCATAGAAATAGAGTCCCGTTACCGCATAACGGGATTTGGGTTGTTTGGGTTTTTCTTCCAGGCTGACGGCATGGCCGTTGTCGTCAAACTCCACCACACCATAACGCTCAGGGTCAGTCACTGGGTAAGCGAAGACGGTAGCACCATTCTCCTTGGCCGCGGCAGCTTGCAGGGGGGTCGCCAGGTCATGACCATAGAAAATATTGTCCCCCAGTACCAGAGCGCAACGATCATCACCAATAAAGGATTCACCAATGATGAAGGCCTGCGCCAAGCCATCCGGCGAGGGCTGCACTGCATAGGTAAACTGCATACCCCATTTATGACCATCTCCCAGGAGTTGCTGAAAACGCGGCGTATCCTGTGGCGTGGAAATCACCAAAACATCCCGAATACCAGCCAACATCAGCGTACTCAGCGGGTAATAGATCATTGGCTTATCGTAAATCGGCAACAACTGCTTCGACACAGCCTGCGTAATCGGATGTAGCCTTGTACCGGAGCCACCCGCCAGAATGATACCTTTCATCGCGACCTACCTTTCTGATCGACAGAGCATCGCCGATACCCCGCAGACAACATGAAATTCATAACCTTAGTTGTTCAACCATATTGCCGACTGACCCACTCTCGATATGTCCCGCTGGTGACATTGGCCACCCAGCCAGGGTGATCCAAATACCATTGCACCGTCTTGCGTATGCCAGTATCAAATGTTTCTGCCGGCGTCCAACCCAATTCCCTTTCAAGTTTATGCGCGTCAATGGCATACCGCCGGTCATGGCCTGGGCGATCTTTGACATAAGTAATCTGATCGACATAGGATTGCCCATCGGTACGAGGCTTCAATTCGTCCAGAATACGGCAGATCGTGGTGACCACCTCGATATTGGTCTTTTCGTTCCAACCACCAACGTTATACGTCTCCCCCAACACGCCGTCTGCCAGCACCGTGCGGATAGCCGAGCAATGATCAGTAACATACAACCAATCCCGCACATTCAAGCCATCACCATACACAGGTAACGGCTTGTCGCTCAGCGCATTCAGAATCATCAATGGGATCAGTTTCTCGGGGAAATGGTAAGGGCCATAATTATTGGAACAATTGGTCGTGAGGACCGGCAAACCATATGTATGATGATAAGCTCTGACCAAATGGTCAGATGCTGCTTTGGATGCCGAATAAGGACTGTTTGGCTCATAGCGGTGTTGCTCGGTAAACGGGGCATCGTCATGAGTCAACGAGCCGTATACTTCGTCAGTCGACACATGAAGGACGCGAAACGTTGCTTTAAACTCACTGCTCAGCGACATCCAATACGCCCGGATCGACTCCAGCAGATGAAAGGTGCCAACCACATTGGTCTGGATGAAGTCTTCAGGACCATGGATGGAACGATCCACATGACTCTCAGCTGCAAAGTTCAATACAGCCCGCGGCTGATAGGTCGCTAGCATTTGATCGACCAAAGCACGATCCCCGATATCGCCATGCACAAACACATGTCGTGCATCCCCTTTAAGAGATGCCAGATTATCCAGATTGCCCGCGTAGGTAAGTTTGTCGAGATTGAGTACTGGCTCGTCAGATTGAGCCAGCCAATTGAGAACGAAATTTGCGCCGATGAAGCCGGCGCCGCCTGTGACGAGAATCATGCAATGTACTTTCCAAGTGCATCACATCATTCCACAGGCGGCACAACAGTCAAGCCAGCGATTTCATGTACCAGTCGATGGCTTCCTGCAAACCTTGTTCGATGGTATGGCTTGGCTCATAGCCAAGCAATTGCTGCGCCTTGCCAATGTCGGCCTGGGAATGACGTACATCACCAGCCCGGAAGGGCCGATAGATGGGTTGAAAACTGGCCAGATGTGGGTAATGTGGCATCAATACCCGCTGCATCATTGCCAACAGCTGGTTCAAGCTGGTACGCCCGCCCACAGCCACATTATAGACTTGGTTGACGGCATCGGGATTCGATGATGTCGCAGCCAACAAGTTTGCTTGTACCGTATTGGCGATGTAACAGAAATCGCGCGTAGTCTCGCCATCCCCATTTACATACAACGCCTCCCCGCGAATCATCGCAGACAACCATTTTGGAATGACTGCTGCGTAAGCACCATTTGGATCTTGCCGCGGACCAAATACGTTGAAGTAACGCAGACCAATCACTTCCATGCCATAGCTTCGTGCAAACACATCTGCATACAGCTCATTCACAAATTTGGTGACGGCATAAGGCGAGAGAGGGCGACCAATGACATCTTCCACCTTGGGCAAAGACGGGTGATCGCCATAAGTAGAGCTGGATCCGGCATAAACGAAGCGTTTCACATTGGCATCCCGTGCTGCAACCAGCATATTGAGAAAACCCGTGATATTGGCTGCGTTACTGGTAATCGGATCTTCCAAAGAACGCGGAACCGAACCCAAAGCTGCTTGATGCAACACATAATCAACACCCATCACTGCTTGCTGACAATCAGCAAGCTCACGGATATCGCCCTCAATGAAACGGAAACGTTGCCATTGGGCCTCCGTGACGCTGCTGTTGATCAGCATCAGATTGTGGCGGTGCCCGGTGGCAAAGTTATCCAGACCAAACACTTGCTGATCCAGCTTAAGCAGGGTTTCAACCAAATTCGAACCGATAAAGCCGGCTGCGCCGGTGACAAGCCAAGTTCGAGGATGAAGTTGAAGATTTTGACGAAGGCTTTCGTATGCAGTCATAAGGAAACGTTTAAAGGCCGATCAAAGGCCCAAAAGAGAGACTTGATTGACAAGTTATAGCAAACAAAGTGCCGACATAACGCCGGCCCCTTGCATTCAGCGAGATTCGCCATTACGCGTTCGACGGTGGTCAGACATCAGATAGCGTTCGAGTTCCTTCAGTGCCAGCGCATACACATCACGCTTGAATTCAATCACACTATCGATCGGCGCCCAATAATCATTCCATCGCCAGGCATCAAACTCCGGGTGATTGGTCTTGCGAAGACTGACATCGCAATCTCGCCCGACCAATCTGAGCAAAAACCAGATCTGCTTTTGCCCTTTATAGCTGCCGCGCCATTCGCGACGAATCCAGTTGGTCGGCACGTTGTAACGCAACCAGTCCTTGGTACGACCCAAAATACGCACATGGCGTGATTCCAGGCCGACTTCCTCCAACAGCTCTCGGTACATCGCTTGCTCGGGAGACTCCCCGGGCTTGATGCCACCTTGTGGAAACTGCCAAGAGTGTTCGCGTATCCGCTTCCCCCAAAAAACCTGATTTCTTGCGTTACAAAGTATGATGCCGACATTAGGGCGATAGCCGTCCTTGTCGAGCATGGTAAATTACCAAATTGTGTAGTTGGCTCGATTTTTTCACATTTCGGAAGGGATGGAAAGCGTCGTTACTACAGCCGTTTGCTGCACTAGGACTATATCAGCAGACGCTTATCCGAATGCATATTCAACTTGCCAAGCTGACTCACAAAAACTGGGAATTCCAAGCCATACTGCTGCTCCAAGGCTTTCGCCCGGTCACGCAAATCCGTCCATTTAGGATTGCCTGGCGAACGCTTGAAAGCCAGAACCGTGACATTGCCTTTGGTTTGTGCGGGCAAACAGGCCACATGACCGTCAAATACGCGCTCAATACGTTGTAGCCAAGTATCAAACAAGCGGTGGTTTCCCCACAGATTAACCACCAACACGCCATCCTGTGTCAGTGCATCGCGACAATGCTGGTAAAACGCCTCGGTATTCAACTGCTCAACGATTTCATAACCGTCATAGCCATCCACCAACATGACATCTGCCACCTCATTGCGGCCAGCCACATAGCAAGCGCCATCCTCCAACAGGATCTGCAATCGATCATCGTCGGACGGCACGCAAAACATAGCCCGTGCAACTTGTACAATCTGCGGGTTGATTTCCACCACCAGATTGATGGCATTAGGTAGGTACCTATAGATCCATTTGACGACTGAGCCCCCACCCAAGCCAATCGTTACAATCTGCCTGGGATCTGCATGAAACAGCAGAAAACCCATCATGCAACGGGTGTATTCCAATACCAATTCATCGGGTGCCGATACCTTCATCGAACTCTGCACGGTAATTGACCCGAGGTGGAGCGAGCGAATACCTTTTTCCTCGCTAACATCGACCTGACCATGCATCCCAGTCGACTTATACAGTCGTTTGCTTCCAAACAGGCCCATTATTCGCAGCCCGTTGCCCGCTTGCTGGCCAGAATATTGGGAAAGGCCACAATAGCCTCAGCAGACACAGGATCGGTAAAGGTTTCCTTATCGAAAGCCTTATCACCATCAGGGTTGGGTAAACCAGTAGGTTGAAGGCCGCGGAAATCGAATAGGTTCGGATCTGCCAAATGGGATGGCACTACATTTTGCAACGCTGTAAACATGGTTTCGATGCGCCCTGGGAATTTCTTGTCCCATTGGTTGAGCATGTCCTTGACTACTTGCCGCTGCAAATTGGGCTGTGAACCACACAGGTTACATGGAATGATCGGAAAAGCCCGCATCACAGCGTATTTTTCCAGGTCCTTTTCACGGCAGTAGGCAAGCGGACGGACTACCACATGGCGGCCATCATCCGATACCAATTTAGGTGGCATGGATTTCAACTTTCCGCCATAAAACATGTTTAGAAACAGGGTTTCCAACATATCGTCACGGTGATGACCCAAAGCGATCTTGGTTGCACCTAATTCGTCTGCCACTCGATACAAAATACCACGACGCAGGCGGGAGCACAGTCCGCATGTGGTTTTACCTTCCGGTACGACACGTTTGACAATACTGTAGGTATCTTCCTCAACAATTCGGAACGGCACGCCAATTTTCGCGAGGTAATCCGGCAGAACGTGCTCAGGAAAACCTGGCTGTTTCTGATCCAAGTTGACAGCCACCAGTTCAAAATCAATCGGGGCATGTTTTTGCAGGTTCATCAAAATATCAAGCATGGCATAGCTATCTTTGCCACCTGACAGACAAACCATGATCTTGTCACCTGGCTCAATCATGCTGAAGTCGTTGATTGCCTCACCTACTGCATGTCGCAATCGCTTGGTAAGCTTATTTACGTTGAATTCTGCCTTGCGCGCGGCCTCGGCCTGAACGTTGCTGTCCATCGTACCTACTATCCTGAAAAAACCAACGGGGCTCTGTGCCCCGCCGCTAACATTAAGAAATTACTGACATTTTACCGGATGAACAGAAAAACTTCGACCCTGTCATTCAACTGACTTACCTGGTTCGAAAACCACATACAACTTACGTGCCGGCTCAAGTACTCGCCATGTACCTTTAAAACCAACTGGAATCATAAAAGTACTACCTGCTGACAGCATGATGTACCCACCCTGCTCACTCTTGATTTCAACTTTACCCGCCAGCAAATGGCAAAATTCGTTGTCAGCATACTAGACACACCAACTAGCAATGCCACCCTCCCAAATGCCAGTACTGAATTCACTTGTCACATCCGTAAAATAATTCCACACCTGTTGAGCACCCAAACCTTCAACACTTCTTTCAGGCATCAGATCGAATGTTTCAGGCGCCACTGCTTGCGTATCAAGCACTACAATATCCCGAATGCCCACACCCACATTCGCTTCAGAATGATTCGTCTGCTGACAGATACCGCCATTGTCCCTGTGGCAAATTACCCAACATCACTTTTCCAATTCGAATTCGCTTCAAGCCAACCACTTTCAGGCCAACCAAGTCACACATACGACGAATCTGGCGCTTTTTGCCTTCACGCAAAATGAAACGCAGCTGGTCTTCGTTTTGCCACCATACTTTCGCTGGCTTTAGGGCTTGGCCATCCAGTGACAAACCATGATTCAGTTGGCGCAGGCCATCTGGCGACAATTTACCTGCCACCCGAACCAGGTATTCTTTTTCTACCCCGCTGTCTTCCCCAATCAGTTGTTTGGCAATACGACCATCCTGGGTCAGTACCAACAATCCCACTGAATCGATATCCAGTCGTCCTGCTGGGGCCAGCCCTTTCATATGCCCAGGTTGAAAACGAATCCGAGAAGGATCTTCGCGCCACTGACGATCAGGTGTAATCAATGTTGCTGCAGGCTTATAACCCTGTTCAGCTTGACCAGACACATACCCGACAGGCTTGTTCAGCAAAATGGTGACACGCTGACTTTGTGTCGCTTTGGCTTGGGCATCCAACACAATGCGTTGCGAGAGCAGCACCTTACTACCGAGTTGATCGACCACCACACCGTCGACCTTGACCCATCCTCTGGCGATATACTCATCTGCCTCTCGGCGAGAGCACAAACCAAGCTCCGCCATGCGCTTGGATAGTCGAATTGGTTCCATTTTGCATCTGCTTCAGTTGACTAACGGCTATTGTACCCCGCCGAACGCACAAAGCAGCAGACGGTGCAATCGCGTATGCTGGATCAAGACAGCATTTTTCAGATGATCCAATCGATTATCAAGGAGTACAAGCATGAGACACGTCCTCACTATCGGCCTGATTCTAACTGGCCTTTGCCCACTCACTCAGGCGAAAGGCCCACAACTAGGCGTTACTTTTCCAAATATGAAGCTAGGCTTGTGGGAGGTTCACAGTGAAATTGTCGGTAACGATGCACAAGCCGAAGTCATGCGCCAGCAACAAAAACAGATGCAAGAAATGATGAAGAAAATGTCACCGGAAGCACGGGCTCAAATGCAACAAGCTATAGGCAAGCAAGGTATGCATTACGATCCGGGCAGCGGTAGCGTCAAGGTCTGTATCAAACCTGAACGCATCCAGTCTCTGAAGCAGGGGGAAGTGGAAACACCTCAGCATTGCTCGAAACCAGTCATCACAACCCGAAACAACGGCTGGTCATTTACAATGAGTTGCAATGAAAAAGGTCGACGCACAGACATGACTGGGAATGTCACATTGAGTGGCGACAGCGCCTATACCAGCACTTTCAACATCGCCTCGCAAAACGAGACGGGACAAACCAAGATCATGGCGTTCAAGCAATCCGCCAAATGGATTTCAGCTGCTTGTATTCAAGGCTGACTAATTCGATGACAACTCGGCAAGTATCCCTTGATGCTCAGTCTCATCTTGCGGGTTGCATAGGCCAACCAGTATGCTACTGCGCCCTACTTGGCACTATAAGCAGGTAGGCTTTTTTGCTTGTACTCAAGAAATAATACCCAATGCCTGAAATCGAATTTGAATTACGTGACGAATTTGTGGAGCTCCATCAATTACTGAAACTAACTGGGCTGGCCGACAGTGGTGGCATGGGCAAGATGTTAGTTTCGAATGGAGAGGTCACTGTAGATGGCCAACCAGAAAGCCGGAAAACCGCCAAAATTCGTGCCAACCAAGTTGTAGAATGTCTAGGTACACGCATCATCGTGCGCAACTCCAATCAGTGAACACCGTCCACATGAATACAACTCGGCACTTGATCCATATCACATCACTTGTCATGCGCTGGGGGGACATGGATGCACTTGGCCAGCCATAGGCAATTCAAAATATATACGTCAGCCATGTCACAGAATTGCCAGGGCGTTACAACTTTCTAAAGATAAACCGGCCGAAGCCGGTTTATCAGAAGAACGCTAGTTCACTGCACCTATTCCTTTGATGGGTACCAGTACGATATGCCTTTTGCAATAACCCCATCGACTCGACCAAACCGATTTTCAAGCGCCATCACCACATCAGGCGGAAAGGCTGGTAGGTCACCCACCAAATAACTGACATACCGTTCAAATTCAGGATGATTCTTCCAATAGCCGCCATCGATGGCCGCATCCAATGATCGATCAAACCAAGCTCGCAATATTAATAAAGCACCCTCCACATGGCTTTCTGCTTCTTCAACAGCCATTAGAGCGTAACCGCGCTTTTTACTGGCCTCACGCCCCACATGATGCTGAGGCGTGTACTTCAAGGCAACGGCAGCCAATTCAAAATTTTCATGTCGGGCTTGGTGCTCTTTGCGATCTTCAACCAGATCGGGACAAAACAGCCATCCGCAATAGGCACAGGTTGCCACATTGCCCGAATGGACGAGATGCTGATCAAGCGCCTGCTGCCTTCTCTTTTTCAGTTCGTGGTAATTTCGTACGCCAAATAGATTCTGAGCGGCGAGCGATAGCAGTTGAGCATGTGAACGCTTAGACAAATCTCGCCCAAGCTTCTTTGCTTCTCGTTTGACATGCATCATATCTGCAAAAGTAACTTGCATAGGGCCTCCAGTTCTTCAGTGGTCCGCTCAGTGAAGCTATCATTTCAAGACTGGGAATGGCCTACTACGGGCCTGGTAGTGCATCAAAGCTTTGCGTATGCGGACGTGCCAGCACCTACCGAGTGCATGCCCCGCAGGTTAGTGATTCAGCCGATTGGTGTCAACAAACACCTATTCGCAGCAGTTCTGCTGAAAATCAGAAATCGCAAACAAATTAAAAAAGCCCATGTCTTTGGCATGGGCTTCTGAAATTTTCTATATCTGGACATTACAGGTAGTTAATTCTTACCAAGCTTCCAAAATCATCAACAACAGCTAAGTATGGTAAGGCTGGGATGCCGAACAAAACTTCACGAACAAGAGTAAATCGACGATCTAACGGCCACTTTTCGATATAGCATTGATACATATGCCGCCTACCTAAGCCGCTTGCATGGAAACGTTTTGGACAACTGCTACTGGTGGTTCACTGTACACACGAACATGGCCTTGTCCGATCAATGTATTCTTGTAGATACCCAGCGTGACATTGAAAGCCTCTCTTGCCACACTTGAACCCACTTCGATAACACGTCCATTGCGATCAACAATCGCCAACTGAGCCGGTTCACCGTCACTTGTTTCGACTTTCAGCCCTTCAAAGCAGGTTCCGCTGATTTTTGCTGCGGCAAGCTGCCCAGTTTTCGGAATTCCAATCATTGCATTTCCTTTTTGTTAGTTTGTATCTGAGATGTTTTGTTCTGTTCTATACGCAGTTGCCCAAAACAACTGCGCTAGAAATCGTTTCTGTTCTGTTGCTAGCCAGTGCTGCCAGCTGATCCATTTCAAAATATGTCCGTTGCACATAAAGCGGGTTTCTCGTCGGTGTAGCCGTCCAGATAAGATGACCATTGATATTGCCGATCCAGGCACTGCCCAATATGGTCGGTCAACAGTGATTCCGCCTGCTCCGGATCAAGCTTCCGATACTCAACCCACATTGCAGGGTGATGACCGAAATGGACTGAATAGCTCACATCTTCTCGTTCGAATTCCGGCAACGCCGCGAGCCGTTTCTGGTAAAGCAGAAAATTCAGCATGTCGTTAATGCACTGCAGCCTTTGAGATGCATTCAGCACCTTCGCCAATTTGTATTGAATGGCATTTCTAATTTTGCGCATTTCATTGTCTGACGTTGTCCAGATAGGGCAATCACTCCCCATCAAATGCACAAACTCGACTCGCTGCATTTTCTTTTTCCTGTACTTCTGCATTCTTCGTTTTTTCATTTTTTATTTTCCTTATCATTCAAACAAATAGACTGCCCACGCGCACATACGCGCTTAAATCCAATCCTCTCCATCCCAATCATGAAGCACCATCGCAAAGGGCGGACTGCCGGAAACCAGGCGCCGAAGTGCCATTTCTTCGAACGTTGGTTCTAGATGCGCCTTTCTATGTCGTTCCAATCGCGTTATTAAGTTGATTGGAACCGGCCGGCGATGGCGGTGATAGAAATCGCGTAGTTTTAGATCCACTTCGTTTTGCTGCTGGTTATTACAGTTATTGACACGAGTCCAAGCTGTGCGGCGCGCCGCACCGGATGTGCTCGCCGGGGGCTCGCGACGTTTGATTTCCCATTCATGGATGCGGGTGGTGACACACTGCCCGGTTTGGGCATCGGTCACCCCGAGAATGCGGCAGCCGGTTTCTTCCCCATATTGATTGGCCACGCCACGCTCTTTCAGCGTGACCAATGCCAATTCCTTACGTGGGCAATAGACGCCACCCATGGCTTCAACATACCGCCCCCACTTGCTGGCATCGGCTGCCAAGGCTGCATCCATCAATGCCCCTTCGCTATCGATGTGACCGAACTGGGCCTGCAACGCATCGCGCTGCTCACGCGCCTGTAACGCTTGTTGCAGGCTGCAATCGGCGCCACCGGGCGGCGTGTCTTCCGACAGCTCCCCCGCATTCAGGCGGCGCAATTCCCGCCAGATCGTGACCGGCACTGCGCCCAGCTGTTGAAATTGGCGAATCCCCCACACGCTGGCCCATGCCTGTACCCGCTCGGCAAATGCGGGCGCGTCGATGCCGTCGAAGGTGTCACCCATGGATTCACCGTTGACCTTGCATCCGGTCAACGCCTTGCAGATGTACTTGACGATGTAACCCGCTGCGCTGCCCAGTTGCAGATCAATCGGCAGTACCTTGACGCGGACTTCCTCACAGCCGGTGACCTCTTCCGGGGATTCACGCAGCGCGTACTCACACAGAACCTGCATGGCGCGGGCATGCTGCGCTGACTCGGAGAACAGCAATAAATGCCAGTGCGGGCAGCCATCGTGGTGGGGTTCCGCCACCCGGAAGCCATACAGCCGGATACCTTCCTGATGCAGTGCGGCCCGCACCTCACTCCACAACTTGGTCAGATACGCCTGGGCATCCCGTGGGGTGCTGCCGTCGTATTTGGGGTTGGCTTTGCCGGTGGCCTTGATGAAGGCGTGAAAGCGTGACGGGCAGGAAATCGTCACAAACGAGCCCGGATGGCCGCGCTCACGGGCAATCTCTTCAAATCCCCGCACCCTTACCATCAATTCCGCAAAGCGCACGCTCGGATTGCTGACACCCACATCCGACAGTTCCGCCAGCGTGTAACAGTCACCCTGTTCGTTGATGGCTTCGGTTTGTTCCAACATGGCCCGATTGCGCTTACGCTGGCCACGTACCCGTTGCAAGGCCTCCTCCGACACATACAGCGCCCGACCTGCACGCACCATGCCCATGCGAATGGCAGCGGCTTCCAGGCGGCGCAGATGCACCACCCGCAATTGACGGCGCCACCACTTCGGGTCTTGCAGTCGCAGCAACAGGCTCTGCACGGTGACACCGCGTTTGCCCACTGCTGGCAATTTCGCTTCCACCCGCATCACTACTTGCTTGGCAAGTGCCAGGCGGCTGGCATCGTCACCCCAAGGCAATTTGGCAATGCTCGCCACATGGTTCGCCAGTGCCTGGGCGTGCTCGACCAACTCGGCATCGGTGGCGGACGCGTTGACCTGATCACAGATGCCTTGCAGCTGCTGCAGGATTTCCCGATACAGCGCCATGCCGTGTTGCCAGTCCGCTGCCGTGAACTGTGGCTGCTCCACCACCAGCTTATCAATGGGCTGTATGAACAGCGCCGGCAGGCTGGTGACTTGACTGGCAAGCTCCCGTGCCTGTCGGGTCAACTCGTCATCGGTGACAGCGGGCTTGATGGGGGCGGCTTCCGGGTCCATCGCCTTGATGACCTCGCGGAACAGCGTGACACCCTTTTTCCAGTCAGTGGCGGCAAAGTGGGCAATCGCCAACTCATCGACCGGCTGGCGGAAGTACTCGGGCAAGCTGAACCACGCCTGCTTGCGCAGTTGCTTGACCCACCATTCCCCCCAGATTTCCCGCGCCTCTTCAATCGGCGTTGGCAAAATCGGCTTGGTGGTGATCGGATCACGACGAAACGTCATCGCTTGGCCCCCTGATCACGCATTTGCTTGGTCTCTAGCGCATGCCAAATCTGGCCGAGTTGGGCGCGAATGGTGTCGAAGTGAATCGGCGTTACATCCAGTGCCAGTTTCTGACTGAGGCTGGCCATACCGATCATCTGTTGATTGATGGCCAGCAAACCGGACTCCAGCAAGGCGAGGGCTTCCAGCTGGGCACGGGTCAGCGGCTTGGTCATGGGGACTACCGCAGCGGGTGTGCTGACCACGGGCACCCGGCGGCGATTGTGTTTAGCCTGGGCCAGTTGAACACGCATGGCCGCCAGCGAGATGGCAGCGAGTTCACGTCCGGTGGCGGTTTGCATGGTGGTCCTTTCCAGTCAGTAGGCAAAGCGAGCCCCTCACCGACCTAATCAGGTCGTGATCGGCGGAATTCGCGTCGTGGGTTTTAGGTGTTAACTATCGAAATCCAGCGTGAGCTGGTTACTGCGATGTAGTACCGATGCGATGGCATGTAGCCGTGCACGATTGGCGACAGGCAAGTGAACATGTGGATTCGGTATTGCTGAGGGGGACAGGGTTTCCAGATGCTCACGCAACGCTCGAAAGGTATGGCCACAAACGGGGTTCGAACACTGGAAATACTCTTCCTGTGTAATCTCAGTCAGGTAACGGCTGCTTCGGGTATTGGCCGTAAAGCCGCAATGTGCGCATTTGGTTGCCATCCCGTTACACCTTTATCGTTGTTGCTTTTCCCATACCTGCAGGCCGGTCAAGTAGACCAAACGGGCAAGTGCGCCATCCGTCAGATTGTGACGGACAGCCAATTCATCAAAGCGCTTACGCTCGTCTGGCATCAAGCGCATGGCAATAGCACGTTTGTCGATTCCATTCGGAATGCGACGACGCATCGACCTGTTTTGCATATGCATGATATCTCCCTGTAGCGGGTTGTATTAGAATGTATGTTACAGCCATTCATAATACATAGTATTCCATACTTTTACAATGGATTTCTATTGTATATCTTATCTTGAGTTGGCATAAACATGCAAAACCATACAAATCTAACTTGTCTCAGCCAACGGAGAATGAACGATGAGCGCAGCACCTGACCTCGATTTCGGAACTCGATTGTTTTCGGAGCGTAAGCGGTTGGAGATGACACAAGGCGCAATGGCCAAAGCGGCAGGGGTGACGGTGTTAACCTATGGAAACTATGAACGCGGCACACAAACGCCAAATGCGACGGTGCTGGCGAACTTGCATACGATTGGTGTAGATGTGCTGTTTGTGCTGACAGGCACTCAGAACGAGGCCGTTTTGTCACCGGATGATACGGAATTGCTGGTGTCACTGAATACGTTAGACACCCGCCTACGGCGTAGCCTTGTGACGGGTGTATTGGAAACCATCAAGGTATATAACGAAAATTAGACAATCTTTCGAAGTTGTTCACCCTGCTGATGGATTTTAGCGTGAAGCGGTTCCAGCAACGAATAGACGTTCGCAGCTGAAATTGACTTGTCACCTGAACTGGACAGAAAGTCCAGGATTGTTTCCATGCTTCGTTCAACAATTTCTATATGGCCAGAAATCGTTTGTAATGGTTCGAGATTGGCCACAACAACGTCAATCTGACATTGCAGGTCGTTATATACATTGGCCAAAGTCGGGCTGGCGACAGCAACTTCTGTTTCCAGCCGGGCAATTTGATCGGAAATTTTGCTAAGCACTACAAATGGCGGTTTTTTTATCATTATTCGTTTATATCTTGAACTTCAAACTGAACAATGATAGTAAGCCAGATGCTGCATCGCAGCAATAGTCACACAAACAATTTTAAACTGGATTATAAAATTGTTTAGGATGTTGGCATATTGACTATGGGCAATGCATTTGCTGAATGAATCTCAACTGTAATGCGCAGTAACCCACCGTATCTAAAAAGTAAAAGCCAGCACTGTGACACTGGCTTTTTTTGCGGGGCAGGCTGGTACGGTAAATAATTGCAAATATGGCTACGCGGTCAAGTTACGGATAGCTGCATAGGGCACGTCTAGCAAACCTGATTCACCCCGGAAAAAGTAACGGCCAGCCCTGCTGTCGATCATGCGATTGATAAACGCCCTATCACCCCTGCGAAATTTAGCCGCAACCTGACAGCCTGCGGTGTCCATCATGATCAACTTGTTCAACAACGCTTCAAAAGTGGCGGAACACCCCCCAGGCAAAAACAGGTGTGGCACCACTGCAAGCGCGCCAGAATCCGCCTCTACGTCTTGATAGATTGCCCGCCTAGCGGCACCTTGATCAACAGCCCACATGACGCCAGTCAAAAACGGGCCATGGTCATCTGCAAAATACTGCCCAGAAAAAGGCGACAAGCACACAAAAATACTATCCGACACCTGATGAAGCGCACGGCCGATTTTTTCAGTATTGATACTATAACTCGACAAAGCACGTAACGGTGTCCAGACCGGTATTGCCAATAGTTGATGGGCTAATTGCCATTCAGACTTTATCCCATTGAATGCCCCCCTAAAAGTTCTGTATTTTTTTATAAAGACCAATAGTTTAAGCCAGCCATCAATTGAAACGGGATTATATTCAGTGAATTCAGAGCAGCTTCAATGAGTCAGAGAAAAAATCACACTCCCATATCTCAAATCCAGAAGTTTGCTTAACGGTCCTTGCTAGGTGCCCCGAGTGGTGATGTACAGCAGCGGATCATCGGTGGCGCTACCATGCGCGGTGCTCCACAGTGGTGTTTGATATTGCCCAGCTGGGTAACCGGCGATGATATCATCGCTCACATACTGGTAATCCTGACTACCCGCGCCATCTGTGCGGCCGATGCGCTTGCCGTCGGCGTCGTAACGGTAGCGGCCCAGCAGGGTGCCGGCGGCGCTGTCCAGGTTGATCTGGGTCAGTTGTTGCAGGCTGTTGTACCGGAAGGCGTGTTGCACAGTGCCAACACGCTTCAGCGTCAGGTTGCCGTTCGGGTCGTACTGGAAGCTGCCCAGCAGGGCGTTGGTGACGGCAATTATCCGACGAAATCGACCACTCTGATCCCAACGATTTACTCCCATACTACACCTTAGCTTGTTTTTGGGGGAAGCTTATATAGTGCTGCATATGGCTCTTCACTCTCTCCGCCCTTGGGGTTTCGGAAGAAGAAGGTATATTCTCGGCTGTCCAATTTCCTATGAACAAACGCCCCGTCTGAAGCAATTCTATATGAGCCAGCTTCTATGCAGCCATTTGGCATAATTTCCATAAGGGTATCCCTAATTGCTCCATACGTTGGCAGGCAGGAATTTGGTAGAAACGAAATTGGAATTGGCACTACCGATCCTTTATCCTCTTCAATCTCCATTGTAATAGCCCGTAATGCAGCTCCAGGTTCACATGCCCACAATATTCCAGCAATAAATGGTGCCTGCGGATTACTCACAAGGCAGCCTTCTTTATATGGACTAACCAAAATATAGATGTTCTCTCCGGCTATATACAGCGAATTTCCAAGTTTATCGAAACTATTACCTGATGAAGTCAAATCAGAAATCGGTGTCCATCGCTTTATTGCAAATACGTCCTGAATATCCATAACTACCTCGTCAAGACCGTCACCTTCTCACCCGCTGCAGGCTGCTTCATCCATTATAAATTCGTGCTAATAAGAAAGCTTATATATCACAGCATATGGCAATTCATCGTCTCTGGCCTCTCTCTCTCGAAAAAAGAAGGCAAAAGATTTTGATTCTATTGATCGATGCACAAAGGCTCCATCTTTGGCAATTCGGTAAATTGCCGTCTCTAAATACTCTTCAGATAGCACTGACTTCAGCACTTTCTTTACTTGGCCGTAGGTAGCATCGACGCCGAAGGGGAAAAACTCCTTCGGCACGACTCCTGAAGCCCCTTGATCAGATTCAATGTCAAAATTCGTTGCGCGTAAAGCAGCGCCATTGTCGGCAGCCCACATAACTCCTACGATAAATGGCGCCCCGGGATCGGTCGCTAGGCTCTTGCCCTTATAATTGGACACTATCAAGTATGTTGATGAGCCTACAAAATAAAGCCTTTCTCCGATTTGTTCACAAATATTCAATTTGCCGCTTAATAATTTAAGCGAAGTCCATTTTTCGATATCAAGCAGTTGTAAATCTTGCATATTTCATCCTATTGAGGCCATTTGAATATAGCACCACCTACATTCCCCTTCTGCAAAGCGCTGGTCGCTGCATCCTTTAAAGGGCCATCAGGCAGATTTTCTATTGCAGATCGAACTTCTGGCATCCACCTTTTTAGCTTTTCAGGAGAGAGGGTTGTTGGATGAATTCCATTGGGTCCTCTATATTTTGCATCCCACACAAAGATCTTTTCAGCATCAACACTGAAGGTTATAAAATCAGCGCCGCGTGCAGTTGCTTTTCCTGGGGCTGCGATTCCTATATGCCCAAGGTTTTCAATCGCATTTTGATAACCCCTTAACTCCCCAATCGTGCCGTTGATATGGCTTAATTTCGAGTTGGACAATACTTCAACGCTAGTCGTAATGGCTCTGGCACAAGCACAATTCCCATTGTTATGAACAAACGCCTTCTGCTTACCCGCAAAGTAGGTATGGAAGTCGGCAACGGTGAAGTTGTAGGTCGTCTCAACCCGGTTCAGCGATGTCAAGCTTACCACCAGCAGCGCGCCCTGATTCAGGCTATCCAACACCATATAGGGCTTCAACGCCGCCGCGTCTACCCAGCCTTGGCCTTGTACCCAATACGGGTGGTTGTCAGTGACGTTCATCTGCTCGATGGCACCGGTGACCAAGTTCCGTGTCACCAGCTGATACAGTGGCTTGCCCTGGGTCGTCATCAACTGCGTGACAGGTTTCAGCGCAGTGGCACCGGTCTGCGGATCACGCGCATAGACCCGTTGCCCGACTTTGATCTGCTCAATGGGCTGGGAGCCGAATTCGGTTTCGACCGGGGTGCCGGCCGGGAAGCAGCAGCAACTATTGACGATTTGCCCGGCTGTGCCTGCTCCTTTCCCCAAGCCGGCCAGCCAATTCCCGAAACCACTTGCACCAGCGGTTGCCGGCATGGAATTGAGGAAATCCAACGAAGGATGCTCAGCAGCAAAGTTCGCATCATTCTTGAACTGCTGCCAATTCCCCCGTGCCCATTCCTTGGAATCGGCCCAGACTTCCTTGGCGCTTGCCTTCACACTGCCAAAGAAATCGCTGATAGCGCTACCAGTGGCCTGCACCGAATTACTCGCCCCATACACCTGTGCCGGTTGTGCCTGGCTGGCGAAGGTCACCGATCCGCTACTGCGTTCCGAATAGGCATTGCTGGTGGTGATCACGCTGCTGGCGTAATAGCTGCCGCCCCGGCTGTTGTACGCATAGCCGGCGTTGCCACTGAAGTTCTGGTTAAGCTGGTTGTTGAACTGCCGATCAATCTGCCGAAACAGCGCATCGCTCAACGTGCGTTCGAAGGCATGACCGGAGAGGAAGGTATCGCTCAACGACATCAACGCAAACCCACTGGGGTCGGTCGCACTCAACGGGTTGTTGTGCACATAGGCATAGCGGTTGAAGTCCTGGCTGTTGTCTGGGTAGAACACGTTCGGGTCCGGGGTCATGAAACGGCCAGCACGTGGGTCATAGATGCGGCCGTTCATGTGTACCAGCTCAACCCCGTCCAGATGGTCATGACCGGTGAAGCCATGGCGGGTGGTGGTGCCGTTCAAGCCGGCCTGATCCGGCCCGCTGGGTAGCCGGCGTTTGCCGAATGGGTCATAGGCCAGCCGCTCGATGACGGCACCGGCATCGTCGGTGATGACAGCAATCGAGCCCAGGTGATCAGTCAGGAAGTAATGGGCGGTTTTATTGGCATTGCCAGCCTGCTGGCTGACCTTACCGACCAATTCACTGCCGGCATACAGGTACACATGGTGGGTGGTGGTATTGCCCTTGGTTTCCTTTTCGTAATGGGCGCCGCCGTGGGTTTCCGGGCGCAGGTGGTAAAGGGTACTGTTGCCGGTCGGCCCGCTGGCGGTCTCCTTGACGCGCAGACGTTCGGCGTCATACACAAAGCTGACACTGGCGGCCGTACTGCCAAAGCGTTGCACGGCCTTGGGCAGGTTGGACGCAAAATAGCTGGCGTTCCGCACCGGCGAGCCGCCGATGAGTTCGTCGGTCAGGTTGCCGTTGTCGTCATAGCGGTAGAGGGTGGCCTTGGTGCTATCGGTGGGGGCGTTGAGTGCATAGGCCATACTGACCGCATGTGGTCGGCCATTGCCGTACACATAGTGGTAACTGAAGTCGGATTTGCTGACCAGATTGCCCAGGTCGTCATAGCTGTAGAACTTGTAAATGGACTGGCCAGCGTTGGTCAGGATGGCTTGCGTGAGCCGGTTCAGCCGGTCGTAGTCGAAGGTTTCCGCTAGATTCAGCGGCTTGTTGGCGGCCGGGTCCAGGCTGTAATCCACCCGTTTTTTCAGGTTGCCCAGCTGGTCGAATTCAAAGCCGAAGTCCTGAATGGCCTGCCCGGCGGCGTTGCGGGTCATCACCGCTTGCAGCAAACCGTCCGTTTCATAGTAGTTGCGGTTGACGGTGTGGCCGTTGCCCAGCAGGAACTGGGTGACCTGCCCGGCGGCATTGGTGGTGTTGGCCTGCCAGTACAGCTTGCTGCTGTCGGCCTCGCGGATGGCTTGCAGATAGCCTGACGGGGTGTACTGGTAACGCAGCGTGAAGCCGTTGGGATAGCTGCGGCTGGCCAGCAAACCGGTTGCTGGGTCGTAGCTGTTGGTCAGGGTGTAGGTGGTATCCAGCTGGTCGGTCAGGGTCTGAACGCGGCCCAGGCGGTCATAGCTCAAGCTGCGGGCAGTCTGATTGTCGGCAGAGACCTTGGCCAGCTTGTCGATACCGTTCGCCGCCGTGTCGTATTCCCACATGCTGGTCAGGTCGCGTTCGGTGCGCTTCACCAGCCGGCCCAAGGCGTCATAGTGCAGGCGGGTCGGTTGCTGGCCGGCCGGCTGTTGCAAGTAGTTGGCGTCACGCTGTGCGATCAATTCTCCGAAGGCGTTATAGTCGTACTCCCAGCGGCCCATGTCCGGGTCAATGGTTGCCACCTTGCGCCCCAGCGCATCAATGGTCATGGCGATGACGTTGCCCTTGGTATCCGTCACCTTGGCCAAGGTGCCCAATGGGTCATAGGCAAAGCGCTGAGTCAGCTTGCCATCGACCTTGGTCTGCTCGATCTGCACGATTTGCCCCAGGCCGTTGCTGAGTTTGCGGCTGACCACGGTCTGCTGATTGTTGCTGGCCACGGTCTTGGTCTCGGTGCTGGCCAAGCCGTCATAGCTGTGGGTAAGGGTACCGGCGTTCGGTAAGGTCACTTTCTGCAGCCGGCCCAACAGGTCATAGCTGTGGCGGGTCCATCGTGCCATGGCACCGGGACGATACGGGCGGGATTCGCCGTCCAGTTGGCCAAGGGCGTTGTATTGCTTGTCTTGCCAGACTGGCGCGCCGTCAAAGCCAATCACTTCCGTGCGTAACTCACGGCCCAAGGCATCCAGGGAGAGGGTTTTGTTGGGACGCGCGGTTTCGCTGATGACGATCTGATAGCTGCCGGTGGCAGGGCAACTGCTGGTGCACCCTTGGTACTGATAGCGGCGTAGGCGGCCATCGGGCAGCGTTTCGCTGACGATGCGGCCCAGCGCGTCATAGCTGGCCTGCTGTAAGGTCAGGTGGTTACGGTCGATCACTCCGTTCAAGCTGTCAGCGAAGCGGGTGTCATAGCCGCGTTGCTCCTGGGTGGGGCGATTGGTGGCGATATCCAGCGCATGCTGGAGACCGATCACGAAGCGGCCGGAAGTATCGTAGGTTTGACGACTGGAACGGGTTTCGATCACGGGTGTGGGGTTGGCGCCGTCACTCAGGCGGGTGAACCCCGTGACATCGGTTTGCGTGACATTGCCGACACCGTCATAAGTCAATTGGGTGGTCAGCTTGTGCTTGACGTCAAAGCCGGCTGCGGTGCCACCACTGTCCACCGTCTTGAGGCGGTGCGGCTGGTCGGGGTAATAGCTGGAGCGGCTGACGGTGGTCTTGCTGTCGCCATCAAAGCCGGTCACAGTCGTGCTGACCTGGGTGGGCAAGCCTAACAGCCACATGCCCGGCTGATTGGTGTATTGCGTGGTGGTGACAGTCTGGCTGGTCTGCCACTGATTGGCGGCATCCAGGCTCTTGGTGGTGACGATGGTCTGCCCGACGTTGCCATACTCATCCACTTGGTTGTATTCGGTCTTTTTGCTGATCAGCAGCCGATTGGCTATCAGCGGGTCGTACGTATGGGACTGGCTGCCGTTGGCATAGCGATGCACCCGGCCCGGGGTCAGGTTGTTCACTGTGTAGGTGAAGGTGTCCTCGCTGAGCAGGTTGCGGTCCTTCTGTTTTTTGACCGCCATCACTGCCCCGGTATACGGCCAGCCCTGGCCATAGTGGGTGAGGGTGTCCACCCCAAGCGGATCGGTGGCCATCACCTGGTGGAAGCCCAGGAAGCCGCGCCCCTTGGTATCGAAACGGCCGGCACGGTAGCTGTATCGGTGGGTGAGGAACCCACCGATCCCGTTGCTGCGCTCAATCGTGGCGACCACGGTCAGTGCCTTGGTCGGGCGCACGCTCGGATAGACCACCGGCAGGGGGTCCTGATACAGCTGGGGGTTGTCGGTCAGGTCATAGCTGATTTTGCTTTCAGCGCCCAAGCCATCGACGATGCGTACAATCTTGTCCGGATCGACACTGCTGCTGCCGACCAACAGCGTTTCATAGTTGCGCGCCCCGTCGCCATAGCGGTCATACGAGCCCAGGCTACCCGGCCGCGCCAGCCCGACATGGCTGGCGACCTGGTAAAAGCGGTCGGCGGCGGTGTCCTTTTTATGATGTAGGGTGCCGTGGCTATCCGTGACATAGATGCCACCGCGTGACAAGAAAAAGCTTCTGACTTCGCCCGCCTGGGCTTTCCAGAAAGTACTGGTGATGTGGCGATTGGTCCGGATCAGCTCATCCACCTCATTCACGGGCGCGGTATACAGGCTGCCGTTGACCAGCACGCCCAGTTTGCTGGCACCCCACTGGAACGACTGGACGTTGTTGGCCAGCTTGCGGAACTCGGCGCGACCTTGACCGCGTAGCCACAATTCCCCGGCCTGGTTGCTGATCAACACCCGACCGTCTTCCACCCGGAAATCCGTCACCTTGCGGCCAGTCACCACCGCTTGCCAGACATTGGATGGGGGCTCGGCAAAAATGATCGGCCGCGTCCACACATCGCCCTGATCGTCCAGCAGGTAGGCGGACAGGTGATGCCCGGTTGGCGCTTCCTGCAGCAGGAAACTGCGCAGTTTGCGACCCGCTGGCGGCAGCACCGTATAGGGGCTGCCACGGGTGCCGGTACAGCAGGCTTCCACCTGCAGGTTACCGCTGATAGCATCGTGCATGGCCAGATAATGCTCGGTCTGGTCGAAGGCTTTGACGTTGGCGGCGCTGATGTTGAACACCGGGGTGCCCCAGGGGCTGGGGTCTTGGCATTGGGTCAGCTGTTCGCCATCGGTCAGCACGGATTTCAGCGTGCTGTGCTCACCCGACCAGCCAGCACGGGATTGCAGGATTTTCTGGTCACTGCACTGCTGATAGGTGGATTGCAGGGCGCCCTGCTTCAGCACGTCGTAGCCGAAATACATGCGGCCGTCGATGCCTTGCGAGATGGAACTGAACTTGTATTCTTTCAGCCCTGGTGCGACATTGAAGCCATACAGCACATCGCTGAGGATGCGCGGCACGGTGAAGGTTGGCCCGCCCGGTTGCTTGACGTATTGCAAGGTACTGGGCAGGGTGATCCAGTTGCTGTGCAGCAAGATGTCGTCGGTACCGCGCACCAGCAGTTTCGTTGGCTGGGGATTCGACCAATCGAAGCGGGTGCCGTTGTAACAGGTTTTGCTGCGGCTGGTCGGATCGATGCCGCATTGCTGGATGCTTTCCAGCCGCGACACCGCCGTCATTTCGCTGGGGTGGTATTGCAGGGTGTACTGGGTGATGGCCTCGCTGAAGCCGGCGGCGTAAATCGAAATGGTACTGATTCGGTAATCGTTCCACAGCGCGGCAGTGCCGACCTTGGCAAATTGGGTATCCGGGCGTTTGGCATAGTCGAATATCACCCGGTTACCAGCATAGCTGACATTGGCCAAGCGATACTGGCCGCCGTTGCGGTCTTTCTGGTATTGATAGTGGATGGTGTTGCCGTCACGGTCGCGGCGCAGGTTCAATGCCCAGGTATGGATAGGATTGCCCGCGGTTACCGCACGACGACTGGCCCCTGAGCCAGGGCGCGCCATCCCAGGCACGTTGACGTCAATCTGACTATCCGGGCTGCTGCCGTAATCCAGTATCCGGCCATCGCGGGTATAGACCTGAAAGAAAGTCGGCCGATCAGCCGGCCCAATCGACACGATCCGGCTGAACCCTTCCAGGGCGGTGCGGTATTCGTTCCAGCCGGTGGCGGTATCCACCCCGGTGGGAATCAAGCGCTCGCCATCCAGGCAGAACCCGTCATGAGTATCGAATTCGACTGCCCCGACCTGGGCATCCTGGGCGATGGTCTTGGCACAGCGGGTCACCGCGGACGCCCCGCCCAGGGTCCAACCCATGCCTAAGGGGCCATTGCCAGCATGGCTGTTGTAACGCAAGGCCAGTTCCGGCACCAAGCCTTTGACCCCACGTGGCAACGCCAGCGGTATTTCATAGACCGCCGCGCCCCCGCTATCAACCGACAGCTTGCCGGGCAGGCTGCCCACCGTGTTGCCGGGTACCGGCACGGCATATCGGACCGGTTGCACCGCCGTCGGCTTGGCATCCGTCCAACCGGGTGAGGTCAGCGAGGTGCCACTGATGGCGGGTAGTTCCGGCAAGGCCGAAATGTCCCAATCGGTGGCAGGGCTGCCCCCACTGCCGCCGCCAGGGGTCGGCGGTTTCTCGTCATCCGTGCTCAGCAGCAGGATCAGATCGACCAGTTGCTTGCTGGTCTGCGCGGCCAGGGCAGCGGCCCTGCTGTCGGCTTTGGGGGTGGTTTTAGGCTTGGTGGCAGCTGGCTTGGGTGCCGGGGCGGCCGCTGTGGCGGGTGGATTGGGCAAATACGCTGGCACATTGGCCAACGTGGATTGACCTAACAGGCTGGCCAGGGCGATCAACAGCACGATGCGGGTCGAATAGGACATGGTCAAGGCTTTGTGCGGACGAGACAAGGCCGACCGTTGCCAGCCGGCAACGATCAGCGGCCATTCGGGTAACGGGAAACGGGCGCTATTCGCCCAGCATCAGATAGCCGGGGGTGGGCGCTTGCTGGTAGGTCGGGACGATGTTGCAGGCAGCGGGTGCCGGGGCGCCAGGGCGGTCCCAATAGGCCACGGTGGTACCGGTCTTGGTGGTCACGGCCGTCTTGGCCGTGGCAAAGAAGGTGGCACAGACTTGCGGTGTGATACCGCGCCAATCGCTGTTCAGATTACAAAGCTGCACCCAGTCATTCCGCCAATCCGGCCGGATGAAGAATTCACCATTCTCGCTCATGTAATGCTGCAGAATCTTGCCGGTACACCAGAGGCCGGCTGCCGTGGCAGGCAACGATAGGCAGCACGCGGCCACGCCAGCCATCATGCAGGCTTTGAATGTAAACATGGTTCAGTCCAATTGTTGATTTAGATGGGTGCGGTGTTTTTCGGTTGGGTTTTAATTGGAGCGGTACGGATGGTGTTAACCAAAAAACACAGTGCAAACAGGATGGTTGCGAACTATAGAGATTCAAAAATCAACGTGCAAATACATATTTTTACAATCAAATACCGAATTACTAACTATCGATCTTTATCAATTACTGAAATGGCGGGGGCGCAATTTGACCCGGTAGCGCATATCCGATTGAAATGTCACAAGGATGACAGGCTGGCCAGCAGGGCGAGCTGGCTTGTTATCCAAAATAACAAAGGGGGGTTGCGTGGTGCATACGCATATGCAGGCACCCAGGCAACCCCCATGCAATCGTGCCGAATCGGCGATGTTCAGGCTACGTTAGCCGCCCATATAGGCCATGACCTTCACCACCTCTTGCGGTGCCCGCCCCGTCAGCACTAAAAAATGTCGCCATACGCCATAGGGCACGGTGCGGGCATTTTTCGGGTTGACGTCGTCCCCTGTGGCACCGCTCTTGAAGGCGCGGATGCGGCGATCACCTGACAGGCCCAATGGGCCTAATTGGCGTTGCCTACGCCATCGCTTCCAGCCGCATTTCTAATTCAACAGTACTCGTGAAACCGGCATGACTGATTTGATGCGTGACTTTTGACACGATCCAGCCACAGGCATCCATCTCCGGCTTGAACCCGACCACTTGCGCGGGCAGTTCCGGAAACAGCTCCGGCCGGCCTTCCGCCAACGTTAAACTGAACTCGGCCACACCGCGTTGCAGCTTTTGCCAGGCGGCCTTGGCGCCCTGCAAGGCGGTGGCTTCGGTGGCGTAGATATGCCGCAGTACCTTTACATTGCGGGTATTCGGTTCTAACGCCTTGGCTTGGGTGGCTGTCCAATGCTTGTGCTGGGTGGCGTTGCCTTTTTTGCTGACACCGGCCTTGCGTTCAAACTGGGTGTGGGCATCCACCAACACTTCCCCTTTCTCGGCTTTATCCAGGTTGTGCCAATAGGCTTTGACGGCGGTGTAAGCATTGCGGTCAGCCGCACTGAAGCGGTGTTGGTCGCCACTTTGCCGGGTAAGTGTCACTGTCGGAAATGGCTTACCAGTGACGCTTTCCGCATCGCCGGTTTTGCAGAAGATCAGCCGGCCGTGTTTGACGGTGGCAATGGCATCGTATTGCTGCGCCAGGCGGGTGAGTAGATTGGCGTCGCTCTCACTGGTCTGGTCCAGATGTTCAACCGACTTGGTCGCAAGCCATTGGGGAATGGCGGGCTGTAGCTGGTTGGCTTGGGCAATGTCCCTGACGATGTCACCCACCGTGCATTGATGAAAGCTTCTTTCCCGTTTGCTGGTGATACCGGCCTGCAGATCGGCGGAACGAGCGCGAATCGTCAGCATGTCGGGTGGTCCGCTGTGCTCGACTTCATCCACGATGTAACTGCCTTTATCCACCAACGGTTGACCGGCCCAACCGATGGCCAGCGTCAGTTTGGCGCCACGGGGTGGCATGGCCAACAGCCCGTCACTGTCGTCCAGGGTGATATCCAACTGATCCACGTCGAACCCGCGATTGTCGGCCAGCGTCAGGCTGATCAGCCGTTGATTCAAGACTTGGTTAATGTCTTTGCCATTGACTCGGATAGCGTAGGCGGGGCGTTTTAATACGTCTTGCAACTGATCCATTACGCCACCTGATCCAGCAATGCAGCGGTGGCCATGCCCAGCTGCTCGATCAGCGATTCATCCACTCGCTTCAAACTCAGCGTGAAATCCATCCGCCGCGCCTTGCCATCGCTGAAGAAATCCTGACGGCGGATGTCCAGCGCCGCGATGGCGAACCAGCCATAAAGGGTGCCGGTCCCCTCGATCAACGGCCACGCTTTACCCTCGTCGGCCATCAGCCGCAGCAACGACAAGGCGGTATCACCGCCGGTCAGCTCCGGCAGCAACAGCCCGGACAGGGTGATGGATTCTTCATCTGGTCCCAGGTATTGATAACTCGGCCGTAGCCCGACCCGGCTGTTACTGGCCAGCCGCCAAGCCAATTGCTGTTGCAGTTCCTGATAGGGTAGCGTGTCCAGCCTGAACACGAACAGCCCCAGGCTCATCATCGGTAAATCCATCATTCAATCCTGATCAGTGAAACGGGAACGGCTGCGGATGGCTTGCTGGCGTAACACCTGTTCCACCTGCCGCGCCACCAGTTGCGCCAAGTGTTGTTCATTCATGCCAGGGCTGGCTTGAATGCTGATGTTGATCACTGGCGCTGGCGCGGATGCGCTAACACTGCGCTGGGCTTGCATCGGTGGGCGGTGGTCCAACGTTACCGCGCCCGCCAGATTGCCCGCCGTGCCGATGGCCAAGCCCGCGCCCAAGCTGGTCAGCTTGCTGGTCATGCTCCGTAGCGCCTGCAACGGTCCGCCTTGGCTATCGCTCAGACCTTGGGTGAAACCGGCCATGGTGAAGCTGCCCAGCTCGGCAAATACTCGGCTGGGGGAATGAATGCCCAGCTTTTCTTTCATCCAACTGATGGCGCTTTCGCCCACACCATTGATAGCACCTTTGAGCTTATACAGTCCGGCCATAAAGCCCGTCACTAGACCATCCATGATCTGCCCGCCCAGCGTGGCGAACCGGTTCACCAAGCCGCCCAGGAACGTGGTGATACTGTCCCAATGGCGGATGATCAGACCGGGCAAGCTCCAGTTCAGGAAGAGATTGACCATGCCTTGCGCCACCGCCGCAATACCGGCTTTGATCCGTTCCCAGATGGCCAAAGTAATGGCGTGCAGGTCTTGCCAGTGCTGTACCACGAACCCAACCACAGTCCAATTCATCAGCACATCGCTGATCCAGTCCACTACGCTACCGACCACTGACTTGATACCTTGCCATAGGGCGGCAAACTTCGGCCCCAGCCAGTCCCAATTGCGCCAGAGCACATAGGCCAGTCCGGCAATCGCCGTGATGGCTAAGCCAATCGGATTCAACAGCAGTACTCTGCCCAGCCATAACAGCGTATTGCCGATCATCGCCAAGCCACCATGCAGCAGCGCCAAGGCGCCCCCGCTGGTACTTGCACTGAGACTGAGGGTCTTCAGTGCAAACGACACGGCGGCCAGTGGCGCCAGCACGGCCGCGACAGCCAGCAGCAAACTACCCACCACCGCTAACACCAAGGCCAGCACGGCGGCAATCTTGGTCAAGGTGGCGGCCAGTTGCGGATTAGCTTTGGTCCAGGCGGCAACTCGATCCGTGACCCGGCCCGCCGTGGCCATGATGTCCAGCAACGGTTGGCGCAGTGTCTGGCCGATGGCGCTGGATTGATTGAACAGCTTGTTGTGCAGCATCTGCCAGCGCGCCGACAAGGTGTCGTTCTTGGCGTCGCCCTCACGCTGCATGCTGCCGCTGGCCTTGGCATCGTTGACCAGCTTCAGCTGCTTACGGTATTCGTCCAGGTTGTCCGCCAGCTTCAGTGCGTCATCGCCGTATTCCTTGCCGAACAGATCCACCATGACCCCCATGCCATCCCGTGCTGGCAGTTTTTTGACGGCCTCCAGCACGTTCAGAATGGTTTTGGTCGTGTCCTTGGCCATAGCGGTTTGCACCTGCTTGGCGGTCAGCCCCAGTGCTTTCAACCCATTCTGGAAGCGCTTCGGCTGTTTCTCGGCAATCGCCAGTTCCCGCACCATGGCTTTGCTGGCAGTAGCGGCAATTTCAGGCGAAGCGCCCAGACTAAGAAAGGTTGAGCCCAAGGCCGCCGCTTCCTTGAAGTTCATGCTGCCCGTGCTGCCAGCAATCCGTTGCATGACATTGATGATGTCTGCCCCTTTGGATTGGGCGTTGTCATCCAGATAGTTCAAGGTGTCGCCTAGCTGGTTGATGTGCTTGATCGGGATTTTGTAGGCATTGGCAATCTTGCCTAAATCCTCCCCCAGCTGACCGGCTGGCAGGTTAAAGGCCGTCGCCGCCAGCGCCCCGGTTTCAGCAAACGCCAGCAGTTCGGCGCGACCCTTGACGCCCATGCGCGCACCGCCTTCCACCAGCGCGGCCAGCTCGGTGGTCGCCATCGGGATGCGTTCGGCCATGGCTTTGATGGCGTCGCCCAACTGGTAATAGGTCACGGTCAAGCGGCCATGGTCATCGCGGGCACCCTCCACCTGCCTTGCCACCCCCAGCATGGCATCCTCGTAACGGCTGTAATCGCGGATGGCTTTGATCACCGGTAGGCCGGCAGTGGCGCCCATGCCCACCGTTGCTGCGCCAACCCCGGCCAAGCGCTCGCGGTTTTCTAAACGGTGCTCGTATTGGCTGCGGGCGGCCTGCAGCTTGCGTTGCTGGTCGGCCAGCCGCCCCACTGCCGCTTGTTGCTTGTGCATCGCCTGGGTGGTGTCGTGGATGCGGCTGGCCAACTCACGTTCGTGCTGGTTCAACCGGCCAAGGCTGATGCCTTGTTGCTCCAGCGCGGCGCGGGCGGCTTTGGCGCCCGTCAGCTGCTTATCGTGGGCCAGCGTGAGTTTTTCCACCGCGATTTGTGCGCTTTGTAACTTCCGTTGCATGGCCTCAGTGGGGCTGGCCGTGGCGGCCAACTGCTGCTGGTACTGGCGCAGCTTGTGCCGGGCATCACTCAATTTGTCAGCGGTGTGCTTAGCGTCCTGGCTCAACTGGCGGAAGGTGGTGATATGGCCTTGGGTATCGTTCAAGGCTTTCAGTTGGTCGCGGGTCGCTTTCAACTGCTTAGATAAGCCGGTACTGCTTTGCAACACCGCCTTGATCGGCTTGGTGGCCTTGTCCAAGGCTGCCAGTACCACTTCCAGGCGTAGATTCTTACTACTCATGATTGCTCCACCTGACCCGCGCCGCTTCGCGCCAGTCCATCAACTCGGTTAACGACATGTGCTTGAAGGCAGACGGCGGCCAGTGAAACACCAGCGCGATATCCGCCATCGCATCTTCTACCCGGGCAGGGAGTCCGCCAGCGCTTGCCTCGTCAGCAAAAAAGCCACTACCTCGCTACCCAGTTGTAAGAAATCCGCTGGGTCCAGCTTGCTGATTTCCGGCTCAGTCAGTGCCGGGATGGTGATGCGGGGCAACAGCTTCATCAAGGTGATGGTCTGTATCTGCAATAACTCGGTCAACGCGCAGCCGCGCAGTTCGCCGGCGCTGGGTTTGCGCAGTTCGATGGTGGTAATGGTTTGGTCGCCGCGTTGAATCGGCGTATCCAGGGTAATGGTCTTATTCATGTCTGTTTTCCAGGGTTAGAGGCCGATGTTCTTGCGATGCTGGGCGAGACGATCCACCCCCATCACCTTGAATATCTTGTTGACCAGGTCGATTTCGAGCCAGTCCTTGCCGTTGACGGTGGCCTTGTAATAAGTGCAGTCGGTTTTGACCTTCCAGGTGCTGTTGTCACCCGGTTTGGCGTCACCCGGGTCCAGCTCGTTATGGCGGCCACGCGCCACAATTTCGACGGCTTGATGCATACCGCTGCCTTCTTCGGCATAGCTGCCCATGAAACGGATCAGGCTGGCATCGACCGTGTCCGCACCAAAGTCGGCCACGATCTCCGCTTGCGGACCGTTATAGGTGTGCTCGATTTCCAGCTTGTCGATGGCCTTGTGCAGCGCCACTGGCCCTAACATGCCAGCACCGTGGTAATCCTCGGTTTTGATGGCCAGCTTGGGTAATTTGATTTCCACCGCCTCATCAATGAAGGTGTGGCCGTTCACGAACACATTGAACATGCGCAGGGTTCTGGGGAGTGCCATAGATAACTGTCCTTTCTCAGCCAGTTACTTTGCTGGCGAAATCCAGCAGGTAACGGTCGGTGATGCGTTGCCGCAGTTGTAGGTTCTCCAGTGGCGGCACCGGCGTGTAGTCGTAATCCAGCGTCAGCTTGCCGGCCTTCAAGGTGTCCTTGCTGTTGGCTTGCTCGTCATACCAGCAATCGAAGCCCAGTAGATAGCCATTGGTGACCAGCTCGCGGCCCTTGGCGCGGATGCCTTCCACAATGTCCCTGACTAGTGTCGGATGCATCGGCTTATCGATGGCCCACAGGTGCGCGTCGGCGATGGTGTCAGCCAGCACTTGCGCAGTGCGGGTGGTGTTCTCGAAGGCAAACAGCGGATCGGTGGCGCAGGTACGGCTGCCCCAGAAACGGAAGCCATCGCGGCGAATCAAGGTCGTCACATTGGCCGCGTTCAGGTACCCCGCATCGGTAGCCGGGTCTTGTAAGTCCCAATACACGTCCTTATTGATGCCCTGTACCCCTTGCACGGGCACATTCGACAAGGTTTTGTGCCAGCCTTCGGCTTCATCCAGGTAGGCGCGTAGCCCCAAGGCGCGAGCGGTGGCGTAAGCAATGTTTTCGCTGTTGCTGGTGGTGTTCCAGTTCACAAAGTCTGGCCAGATCACCATCACTTCGCGTTGCCCGAAATTGGCGCGGTAGGTGCTGGCGTCTTCCTTGGTCTTGCAGTTCCAGGCGGATACGTAGGCGAAGGCACGCAGCTTGGCGGCGACACTGGCCAGTTCGGTCGCCACCGGCAGGCTATCCAGCCCAGGGGCGCCCAGAATGCGCGGTTTCACCCCTAAGCGCGATTGCGCGGCCAGCAAGGCTTTGATGCCCGTGAATTTGCCATCGGGCGTGGTGGTACCAATCACATTGCTGGTAGTGTCGGCGTCGGTGGCCCCTTGCTTGACCCGTACCACCACCACCAGCGGCTTGGCTTGGTCGGCGATGGCATCCAGCGCAGCGGCCAAGGTGCCTTTGCTGCCGGCCTTGCCAATGGCGGTGTAGATGTCGGTGATTAAGACCGGGGTGTTTTCTGGAAAAGTGACCGGGTCGGCATCCTCGGCGAGGGCGACCAAGCCAATGACAGCGGTTGAGATAGTACGAATCGGCCGGGTACCCTCGTTGAGTTCCAGTACCCTGACCCCATGATGATAGTCGGTAGCCATATCAAGCCAAGTTCCCGTGAGTTAGACGGGAACACTGTACGGGTAAGCCCAACCCACTGCAGCAAGGACTGGTCGTATCAGCCTCGGCCACAAGCAACGCCCTGCTGCCGGGCTTACACCGCCCAGTGTTGGCGGCTGGCGGCCTCGCGCAAGTGCTGGCTGGCACTGTCGGCCAAGGCTTGGGCGGTGGTTGCATCCTGGGCTTGGCGAATGGCTTCCTTGGCTTTCAGGCGCCAGGCACGGATGCCATACAAGGCGGCATCCCACTTGGCCGACTCGGTCAGGATGCGCTCGGCCGCTTGCTGACCATTGCAACCGGTAGCCTCGGCCCAGGCTTGCACCGCCGGCGGTACCGTGCCGCGATAGCTGGCGGCTTGATAGGCACTGGCCTCGGCGCGTGCCCGTTCGTACTCCATGACCCGCAACGGGTCGCCGGCCACCTGTTGCCGGGCACGGTCGGCCGCCTCGTCCAGCTGGTTGGCCAGTTGGGTTTTGAGTTGCAGCAACAGCGCAGCCGCCTGAGTGGCGTCCAGCTGCCATTGCCCGTGGCGCCAGACGTGTGCCGGACTGGGTGGCGCTTGTTCGGTGGCGCCCACCTCGGCCGGGCTGGCGCCGAGCTGGGTCAGCTGGCACGGTTCGCCGGTGGCCAGCCGCCACAATGGCACCGCCCGCCAATCCGCAGCCAGTGTCCAGGTCTGACCGTCAAACACCGCCACCTGCTGCGGCCCGGCTGGCGGTGGCGGTTGCTCGGTGGCATGGATCGGGACCAGATAGCGCCCCGGCTCCAGTGGCGATGCACAGGCCAGCGAGTGCGCCAGGTATTCGCCGGTGTGCGGGTGGTAGTGATAAATACGGGGGGACATGGTCACTCCTTTAAAAACGAATACAGGCCAGCAAGGCCACGTTACGTGGGCGGGCTTCGTCGCCGCCGGGGTTCAATTTGCCATGCGGAAAGGTGCGGGCTTCGCGCTGGGTGGCGGCAGGGTTGCCCAAAATGGCGATTTCGTTGCTCATGCCGGGCGCGCCCCAAATCCCGATGTCTTTCAACGGCGCATAGCCGTCATCCACCGCCCCGCCGGTTTCCGTGACCAGGTAGTGATCATGCTTCAGGTTCTGGCTACCTTGGCCATAGCCGACGGTGCGTCCCGGATCGATCCCGCGCCCCTCATCGGCGGCCCGGAAGAATTCGCCGCGCAGGTCGGGTACCCGGAAGCTGGTCGCGTCAACCTCGGCATAGTAGACGCAACCGGCTTCCCAGCTGTTGACCGGTTTAACCAGGTTGTTGTCTTTGGCCCAGCTCCACAGCCCGCCATACACCGCCTTGGCCAAGCTGGCACCATTGGCCAGCACCGTGCCCGGTGGCGGGGTCGGGGCGCTGTGCAACAGCATGTCCCCACACTGGATCGACCGATACAGCTTCGCCCCGGCCACCCAGCCCATCAAGCCATAAGGGGGAACATAGATGATGTCTTCCTGCTTGCTGCTGGGTACGGCGCCGTAATAGCCGATGGCATTGCCAATGCCGTAGCCGGCCAGAGTGCTGGCCTTGTTGGCCTTGCCCGCGATCAGGGTGTTGACGTCATCCGGGGTGGTGTATTGCGGGTGCGGGTCACTGGCCTTCACATGCTCGATCAGCACTTGGTCCGCGTATTGCCGTGTCGCCAACACCACACTCGGATCAATCTTCAGTTCCACTGCCGTGGTACTGCTGACGATCAACACCAGCCGGATGATCTGGGTGCGGCCGGAGCCGCTGGCCAGCACTGGCTTGTAGGTGTCCGGGCAGTTGGCCACCGCGCACAGGTCGCCGGCCGCGTCGTACAGGCCGATTTCGCGTATCCACCAGCCGCCGGCGTCTTCGGGAATGATCTGTTCCGCCACCAGTTGATTGGGATTCTTCGGGTCAACCGACAGCTGGTTGAGCGCGGCACGGCGGGTTTCGTGAAGCAGGCTGGTTTGGCTGCGGTTGGGCTGCGGCGTGCTACCGTTGCCATCGCCGACGCCCATGTGCGTCAGTTTCAGGGTGGTGCCCAGGGCGGTGGCGTTGGCCAGCTTGGCTTCGCCGACGGCGGTCAGGATGGCGTAATACTGTGGTGTCATGTCAGGGGTTTCCTTGTATGGTCAGGGTATCAATCACATGCGACCCACCGGCCGCCCATAGCTGCCCGGTCAGGGTCAATTCGGCCGTGGTATAGGGGTAAATGGTCAGCACATCGCCGCCATAACTGGCCACGGTCACCGCTACGGTACCGCTGGTTTCCAGGCTGATGGCCAGGCCCAGCAGATGCCGCGACAGCGGCTTGGCGTCATCGATCACCCGTTCCAGCTCGCCATACATGGCATCGGTGATGCCCTGTTGGCTGACGCCCACCCGTAGCCGAAAGGTGCCGGGTGGGCCTTGGGGCGTGGTCTGCCACCATTCCAGGACTTCGATCAAATAGCCGAGCGGTTCCACCACCCGCCGTAGCGCGCCGATGGTGCCCTTGTGCTGATGCACGTAGAACGACGCTTGAATGACCTTGCGCTTGGTGTCGTCCGACCAATCGACGTCCCAGCGGTCCACCGACAGCGCCCACGCCAGATACGGCAACAGCGCAGGCGGACAACTGGCCGGGTTCCACAGGCTGCGCAGTGGTACCGGCAAATCACAGTTGCTGGCCAATACGGCCGCTGTACTGCGTTCAAACGGGGTCGTCCCAGGCGGTAACAGTTGATCAGTCATCGGTACCGCCAATGTCAATCTGTGATGCCGTGCAGTACGCCGCCTGATGGCCGGCCAATACCAGATCGGCAGCCGGCTGGCTCAGCTCCACCCGCTGCACGCCTTCCACGTGCAAGGCGGCGAACAGCGCGGAGCGGCGAATGTCGCGCCCCAGCCGGCGTTGCTGGGTCAAATAGCGTTGCAGGCTGTGCCCCGCAGCCGCGCGGATCAACTCCGCTTCCGGCCCCGGATACAGGTACAGCGTGGCAGCCACGGTATAGGGCACGATGGCGGCGCTGTGCACGGTGACCCGGTCACCCACCGGGCGCACGTTGTCGTCATTGAGTGCGGTACGGACCGCATTCAATAAGGCCACTGAGGCGGTGCCATCGCCTTGCCGGGATAGCACCGACACCAACACTTCACACGGGGCGGGGCTGGTGGCGGTGACATCGGCGACTTGGCCATCGGCCGACAAGGCATGCGAGATATAGGCGGCACGCGGTCCGGCTACTGATAGCCCCTCGAAGGCCAGTTGCGCTCGTGCCCGTAGGTCGTCGTCGTTTTCCCACAGCTCGACCTTGGGCGGCTGGGCGCTGGCATCGGCCTGTTGTAACCGCTGGCGGCGGGTGTTGAGATTGGCGCATAGCACGTCCAGGTCAGCGTCCTTGGCGTAGGCCAATAACACCGCTTGGGCGGCTTCGTTGATGCGTTGCCGTAGCAACAGCTCGCGGTAGGCGTTCTCCTGTAACAGCGCGGTCAGCGGTTCGCTGTCCAAGGCCAGCGTGGCGGCCACCGCTTCGCGTAAAGCAACCGGCAGCGCCGCCAGCAACTGTTGCTTACGCTGGCTCAACAGGGTTTCGTAATCCAGCACCTCGATCACAGTTGGCGCGGGCAATTGGGTTAGGTTGATGGCCATCAGGTGGAACCTCGTAACGGTAGCTGTAGCGATTGCAGGGCGGTAGCGGGTTGGTCACGGCGGCGCAGCTCGATGGCAAGTTGAAGGAAGCCCGCCGACTCACCGGCTTGCAAGCTGACCCGCTGGAGTTCCACGCGCGATTCCCAGCGGGTAATCGCCATCACGCAGGCCGCAATCAGCTGTAGTTGCGTGGTACCGTTCAACGGTCGATCCAGCAAATCCGGAAGCAAGCTGCCAAATTCACGGCGCATCACCCGGCTGCCCAGCGGCGTGGTCAGAATCACCCGCAGGCTTTGCCGGATGTGATCCAGCTCGGTCAGGGCGGCCCCGGTAGCGGCATGCAGGCCCAGATAGCGCACGGTCATGATGGCACCCCGGTATGGCCGCCATGGGGGTCGGGGTGGTTATGTTTGTCCAGTACGACACCATTGCTCGACAGCGTGCCGTGATTGGCGAAATGGCCTTGATGCTCAATGGCACCGCTGATGACGGTTTTACCGCTCGCCCCCGCTTGGCCCGCCATGCCGGCCAGATAGGTCAACAGCGACTTGGCCAGGGTCTGGCCGTCAACGGTCAGATTGCCGTTGATCTGTACATCGCCGGTAAACACCGACTGTGGACAATCCACCGTGCAACGCTGGCTGGCTTGCACCCGAGCGGTTTTAATGCCGGTGGCGGATAGGCTACCCGTGCCATGGTGGTAACGGATCACCGCGCCATCCGGAAAGGCGCACACCTGTTCATCGAGACTATTAGACGGGCTGGGGTGTGGCTCGGCATACAAACCCAGCAACACCACCCCGGCAGCGGGTTCGCCGCTGGGTGACAGCAATAGGCATTGCTCGCCCACCGTGGGCGGTGACCAAGTGCGGGTAGACCCGGCGCGTAACGTCAACCAGGGCAGCCAAGTGGAGTGCAGGCCGCCCGATTGCACCCGCACGCGGGGTGGTTGGGGTTGAATGGCAAGGATGGTACCGAACCGAATCAGTGATTCGAGACGGCGGGCAAGATCAGCGTAAGAGTCCATGCGGCGAGTGTGCCGCAGGGACTGTATGCACGGGAATCAAGGGGGGTTGTGGGAGACACAGGAACAACAGACCGCAAGTCAGTTCAGACTAATGCAGTCAATCTTAAGACACCTCTGCCTAGATCGATTTTTTTAATTTCTTGAGCTTAAATGGCTGATTTTATGCGACATAATTTACCATTTTACTAGCAAGAAGATGTGTTTAATTATTTTGAATAGCTTAATTGAATACTCTTATTGAAATCAGCGATAGATGCCACAAATGCAATATCATGCAGTGAGCCGATTTCTAAGGTGTATGGTGAATCGTTTGAATCCCCACGATCCAAGACTACACGATACTCTTGCTGATGGGAAAATTTAAGATGTTTTCTAAATAGAATCTCTTCATTTTTGAAAATATGACTTAATTTTCCAGAATCATAATATTCAACGAGATTGCCCTTGCACTCAAATCCATTATCTTTAGCAGCGCTCATGATCCGTTCTTTAAACTTTTTCGCATTGTATATAATTACAGACTTCTTGCCGAGCGAGCCATTCTCTTCAGGTAATTTAAAGCAATCTTGCAGCCCCTCTACAGAAGAAAACTCAGATGGCTTATCTTTACCTGTGTAGACGGCATGCATGCAAAAAATATTCTTTGCAAGATGAATAGGCGATTGGATTGAAACAGGGGACGCCAAATCCATTGATTCTATTCTATGTGCAACTCCATTAAAATTTAATGTTATTTTTATATCACTCGGCTGCAGCCAGTGTGATAAACCCTCATGCCGATCCAATCTCCCAGTATTGTCGTCTTCAAGCTTTACGAAGTAACTTAATGGATTCATATACATTGATCCATTTAAGAAATGTTCCAAGTGTACTTCATTATCAAATGTTTTTATTAGCATGTGAATATATGCATTATTCATGGAGCAGTCATTCCTGTTAAATTTTGTTTAAAAGGCACCCAGATTTATATTAATGCTAGGTATTGTAATGAAGTATTTTGATTAAAGTAGATTCAATGCATTTTTTCGAATTTGTGTAATATCAGGCTCTGTCAACCCCAGTAATTGACGTTCCACATATTGAACCACGACCCCACTTGGTTTGATCCTATCACGTAAGCCTTCCTGATGCACCCGCGCAATCCGACTGACTCGACCCACAAACCCCACCACTGCTAAATCCGGGCTGGCTTCAATCTTCAGATACTTGGCCGTACGCAGCTTGGCAAACATACCGCGTCGCAATGCCCCTTGCTGTTGATGCAACTGCGGCTTACGTGGCGCGTAGGGCGTGCCATCCGGGTTCAACTGCGCGGCAATGCGTTGTTGCTGACTGCGGCGTAGCTCGGTGGCGATCTGCCGCGCCAGCTTGCGGCGCTCGGCCGGTTTCAGCTTGGTCAACAGGCTGTTCAATTCACTTTCCCAGCGTAATTCAGCCATCGATCACCTGCCCATTGGCGATGATCTGTAACGGATTGGGCATCGGCCAACGTTCGCCCAGGTCCGGTTCCGGCAGGTGAATCGCCTGCAGGGTGTCGCCCTGCTGTTTCACTTGAACAGGTTCGGATAACTGAATCTGCAGCTTCAAGTCATAGCTGCTGTGATTGAGGATTTCCGCTTCGAACTGGATGGCTTCACGGGCGGTGTCCGGGTTCTGCAACAGCGAGGGCTGATATTGCCGCAACCACTGCAACACCGGCACCATCACCCGGTCGGTATGGCCCGCGAAATCCAACAGCCCGACCGTCACCTTGTAACGATACTCGAACGAAGGCCCGCCCAATCCAGCCGCGATCTGGCCGGACTCGATGTAAATCACCAGGTGATCCGGATTGGCCGCCAGCTCCGGCAAGGCGGCTTCCAGGGTAGCCCGCAGGCTGGCGGGCTTGTTCATCGGCGGCGCTCCCGTATGCTTTGGCAGTCAACACAACGGGTGCAGCACGGCATCGCTTGGCGTCGTGCTTCAGCAATGCGTTCGCCGCAGTCGTCGCAATGGCTTTGGCCGGGGGTAGCCAGCATCAAGGCAGTGGCGGCCTGTTGTCTTGCGATGGCTTCCGCGCGTTGCCGCGCTTCCAGCGCCTGGGCGCGGTCATAGACATCACTCATGCTGCATTCCTTTCTGACACTGTGCGATCAGTGCCACTTGTGCCGCGCAGGCTTCCAGCGCTTGCCGATGCGCGATCAGACTTTGCGCCAGCTGCCGGTTGGTGGTCGGTTGCTCGCTGGGTAAGGGGCACGGTGTCACGCTCGGGCACAACTGCACCTGAATTGGGGTTGGGCTGGCGGTGGGTGAAGTCGAGCAGGCGGGCAATGTCGTCAGGCAGACGAGTATCGCCCCAATGCTGGTTTTCGGACTGGTCATGGGTCAGGGCATCCAGGGTGGTCAGACGGCGGGTGGCCAAGTCACGGCTGGCCTGTAGCCGCATTTGCAATTCGGCACTGTAGGCGGCTTGCAGGCGATTCACCTGCAGCAGCGCATCGATCTGCCCGCGCTGCTGTTGCAAGCTGGTGTACAGGATGTCGCGTTCGGCTTCGATAGTCATGATGGTCTGTTGCAATAGCGTGTTGTTGGTCTGCAGGTTGGCATTGGCACGCCACAGGATCACCCCGGCCAACAGCCCACTACTGATCAACATTAAACGAATCGGATTACTGAACATCGCTTGTCCCTTCTGCCTCCGCAAACGCTTGCGCGAGCTTCACGTCATACAGATTGGCCTTGTACGCCGGCCCGTTATACAGCTTGGCGAACTCGGCCCAACGGCGGGCTTTCAGGGCTTTGAGCAAAACGGCATCCGCTTGCAGGAAGCGTATAAACGCATCCAGCTGCGCGGCTTCGCTGGCTTCCATCGCGGTGCGGAAGGCTTGTGCCGAGTCATAGCCTAAACGCTGCCAGTGATAGCCCATGATCTGAAACAGCCCCCAGCTGCAGGCTTCAATTGCCACTTGTTCATTGGCAATCTGCTGGATGCCTTCAAACCGCACCCATTCTGCTGATCTGCCAACATAACCGCCGCGCATCGGGTTGATCAGGGTCGGATAGCGTTGCTGTAGCGCTTGTACATCCAGCCCAGCGGCTTCGGCCTGTCGGTAGGCAATATGCCGTTCCACCAAAATGACAGGTCGGCCATCCGGCAAGAAACCAGAACCACGGGATTCCACTTGGTTAACCGCTTTAATCGCCGCCAGCGATACGCCCAGTTGTGCCGCTGCCGCGATCAAATCCGCCTCACGCAAGCGCTTGGGGTTGGGTTGGCCAGTCAGGGCTTCACGGGTTTTGAGGCCGGCCATCCCATCCACCACCAACCCAGCCTGAGCTTGCAGCTGTTTGACCGCGTCGCGGGTGGCCTCGCCAAACCAGCCATCGATGGCCAGTTGGGCGCCGTGTTCATTCAATTGGCGTTGCAGGTCGGCCACGGCTTGACCGACATCGCCGATTCGTAACATCAGATCCATGTTTCTTTTCTCAGTAACCGTAACAGCCCGCTGTGCTGATCGGCATCGGCCGGGCGGAACAGATCCACCACGTTGCCGCCGACCGCCAGAATGGCCAGACACAGCAAGCTATTGATCAGTAATTGCGGCCAACCGGTGACGACCGGCACGCCCCACAGCGGCATCACCACCTGCGCCGCCAACGCCACGCTCAGCCCATAGGCCAGCACACTGGCCCACGGGCGGTGCACGCTGCGGCGGGTGTACAACAGCAGGCGGCCACAGGCCAACGCGCACAGTGCGGCATTCAACAATTCCAACATGGTTACTTGCCCCTCAGTTGGTTGAACAGCGTGCGCGGGTCGGCTTGCTGGATCAGCCAGATCAGCAGCTTGATCACCACGGCAGACGCCAACAGCGCCCCGACCCCAGCCGACACGGTCACCCCGGTCGGCAGGAAGCTGCCCAGTAGTGCGGCCGCAGTCGGTGCCGCAACGAGGCCGGCAATCATCGCCAGCCCGAGAAACGCCAGTTTGCGCAGCGTGCCGAGTTCATTGCTCGACATCACAAACACCGCGCCCCCGGCAAAGGCGCCCAGTACGGCGCCAGCATCCAGGCCGGGAAACAAGGCCAGTAGGCTGGCGCCGGTTAATGCCAGCGTGGCGGTACTGCTTGCAGGTTCAGTCATGTTTAATCCCATAAATTGATCAGTGGTCGGACAGGGACCGATACCGGGCGATCCGGCAGCGTGACCTGTGTCCCCAACGGCAACACCGGCCCCAGCTCGGCCAGGCCCGGATTGCGGGCCAATACCCGTTCCGTGACGCCACCGGTGCGGCCGAGATGGCGCCAGCACAGCAGGTCCACGGTATCGCCTTGTAGCGCGATGACGGTCGCCATCAGATCAGCGCCACCGTGCTGCGGCCGATGCCCAGCAGGTCGGTGACCGCCCAACGGCTATCGCGGCGTAGGTCGTCCACCGTGCTGTCCAGGCGGTCGGCTTGCTGGTGGCCGGCGCCGGTGGCATCGAAACTGCGGTAGCGTTCGGTGACATTGGCCACCGCCAGGCAATACACGGCCCGTAACCAGCGTTGCACCAGCACCGATTGGCCATCGATTGGTTCGGCGGGTACCGTGGCCAAGCTGGCGAAGCCTTGCGCCTGTTGGCGTTGCCGCCAGCTGGCCAAGTCGCCGTTGACGCTGGCGATGGCTTCGATCAGCGCCATGCGCAAGCGCTCGTTGGTGACGGTGCCATCCAGCCGCATCGCCTTGCGCAGCTGATCCAGCGTTACCACTGGCCAGAACGATCCGGCCTGAATCGGCAGGCTGTCGGCTGGTGGGCTGGTGGTGGGTTGAATCATCATCGTGTCAGTCCCTGAGTGGGGACGGTGGAGCGGGTTTTGAGACATCCTTGATGCTCGCCACCCGCTGCCGTCCGGGTTGCGGGGTACGCTCGGTTAACCACTGACCACCGATTGGCGGTCAGTGGGTTGTTTGGTCAGCTTTTGCAGCCGCTCGATATCCTTCACCACCCCGACCTTGTCATGCAGTTGCTTGGCGCGGGTCAGGTGTTGTAAGGCGCTGGCCGGGTCGGTTGGCTCCAGTAACAGGCCGATTTCCTTATGCAGCTTGGCTCTGACTTGGTCGGGCATGTCCTGGGCCTGGGTCAGCTCGGCGGTGGCCAACAGCACCGTCACGTCAAAGGGCTGCTGGCCATCGCGGGCACGCTTGGCGGCGTCGGCCAGTTCTTCGGCAATCACGGTGGCAGTGGTCCGCGCAAACTGATCCGGCATCGCCAATTGGTAACGAATGGCATAGTCGGCAATCGCCAACGCTGCGGCATAGTCGCCGGCATCGATACGCCATAGCATGATGGTCATCAGCACGTCGTCTTGCGCGCCGTGGCCGGCTGCAAGCACCCCTTCAATCCAGGGTGCGTAATCCGGCAACAGTTCGCGCTTCAAGGCGGCCTTGGCTTCGGTGGACTGCACGCCCTTCAGGCGGCGCCGGTCGTCGTTGAGCTTGAGCAGCATCAGTTCGTACTGGCTGCAATCCTGCAGCGGTGCATTCGCCTGGGCGGATTCCGCCGCCAAGGCTGCGGTCACGCGGATGAAATGGGCACGGGCAGGCGAGATCATGCGTCCACCAGGGTGATGTTTTCGATCAGGCAACCGGCTTCGTAGCACTCCACCACATAGGCATCATTGCTGGATTCGTAGTTGGCAATCTGGTTGTAGTCCGGCTCTTCCCGCACATGACGGCGGCGTGCGTCCTCTTGGTAGTAGAGGGACAGATTCGACAGCGTGGTAATCAGCATCTTGCCGGCGGGCATGAACGGCGCCCGTACCGCTGGCAGCCCGCCAATGCGTTTCTGACTGATCACCAGATCGGCCGCCATTTGCTCAGTGGGCGGGTTGTCCTTGTTCAGGATCGGGAAATACTTGTCCGCCAGCAGGTCACGGCCGACGATCACCACCAAATCCGGATGCTCGGCGAACACCTCATGAATCAAGCTTTGCGTGGCATCGAACACCAGCGCATCCAGGTTCTTATAGCCATCTGCCTTGGCCACCTCCTTGCCAATCATCACCTTGCCGGAAGCGGCTTTGACTTCTTTCATCACCCGCGCCGGGGCGTTGTCGCGGTATTGCTGCAACCAGCCCTTGTTGACGTCCTGTAGCAAGGGGTTGGTGTCGCGGTTGGTTTCGTCGGCTGCACTGCTGCCGTTGAAACCAATCATGATGCGGTCCAGCGCCTGCTGTTTGATGATCACATCGCGCAGCTTGGTCTGGAATTCCGGAAACTTGGCCCATTGATCCAACTGGGCATAGGGAATGGCGGTATCGAAATCGGTTTTTTCGCAACGGTATTTGCCGGATGTGAAATCCGCCATCGAACGCGGTTGGCGTTTCTTGCTCGGGCTGGTCTTGGTACGACCGGCAATGGTGCCGATTACGCCCAGGCCCAGCTTTTCGCCTTCCAGATCACGTACGCCAATGACGTTGATCTTGGACAGGAATTCGCTGGACAGCTGAATGCGGGTTTCCAGCTTCTGCTGCACGCTGGGTGCCACCGCAAAGGATTTCTCTGCATTGGCCACCCCATTCAATTGCGCCACCTTGGCGCTATAGGCTTCAAATTGCTTGCGGGTATCGTTTCTCATGAATCAGGGTCTCAATTGTTATCGGGGTGGCTTAGCAGTCGGTCTCATGGGCTGGGCCACCACCACCCGCAGTCCGGGGGCGGCTGGGTTGGCTGGGTTGCTGGCTCAGTTGTTGCACCAGGGCGGCATGGTCGGCCGACAGCTGCTTGAACTGGGCTTGCAGCGTGGTGAGTTCCTGGCGGGTGGCTTGCAGGCTGGTGAAGTCGGCCAACACCTCGCGCTGACTGTCGGCAATCACCTCGACCGCGCTTTGCAAGTCGTCGAATTGCTGGTCATTCGCCTGTTGATTGCCTTTCAACAGTGCTTTGATCTTGCTGCTGAAGCTGTCCAGCAAGCCTTGGCTGTCGGCGGTGTCCAGTTCCAACTGGAATGCCACCGCCTCACTGAACAGGTTGTCGGGGTGGGATTTACGGCTGGCCAGCGGGTTATGTTTGGCGGTGGCGCTGAATTGCAGCATCTCGGTGCCGAGGCTGGCCGGGTCATCGGTCACCGCCAGCCCCACCAGATAGGCTTCGCCGGTATCGGCAAAGTCGGTGCGCACTTCCATCGAGGTGTAGACCTTTTGCCGTGCCTTGGTCATCGCAATCAGCTCGTCGGTGGGGTCGATCACCGCATACAGCGCCAACTTGCCGTCAGCGTCTTCCTGGGTACTCAGTGACAACACATCACCATAGCGTTTGAACGGGCTATCCGGGGTGAAGCCCTTGATGTGTTCCAGGTTGACCCGTGCGCCGTATGTCTTCGGGTCGTAGTTGGCCGCCATCTGAGTCAGCCATTGGCGTTCGATGACCCGGCCATCAGTGGTGGCGCCTTCGGTGGCGATACGAAATTGTTTGGATTTACCAGCCATGTCGCGGTGTCCTGTGGGTGGATGTTGTCGATATCGTCATCGTGCCGCACCCCTGGCCCTGCCTCAATCGACGCTGGTTGTCAGTGCTGGTGGCACAACGGCCAACGCGGGGAATTTGTGTGCGCACGCGGCAAACTGCCCAGCATGACCACATCGCCCCTTTCCCCATTCGACTTTGACCCCCGCCGCCACGCACGGGCGCTGTACTGGCAGGGCTGGCGCATTGCGCGCATTGCCCAGCAACTGGGTGTGAAACCCGCCACCGTGCACAGCTGGAAACGGCGCGATGGTTGGCACGACACCGACCCCACCGAACGGATTGCGGTGGCCATCGAAACCCGGCTGCAGCAGTTGATTGCCAAAGACACCAAGGAGGGACGCGACTACAAAGAAATCGACCTGCTCGGCCGACAGCTGGAACGACTGGCGCGGGTCGGCAAGTACCAACAGACCGGCAAGGCAACCGACCTGAACCCGAAGCTGACTAACCGCAACGCCAACCCCAAACGGCCGCCCAGCAAAAACGCCATCAGTGAGGCGCAACACCAGACCTTGCGCGATGCGTTCTTTGACAGTCTGTTTGACTACCAGCGCACGTGGTACCGCGCCGGGCAAACCGAACGAATCCGCAATCTGCTAAAGAGCCGGCAGATCGGCGCCACCTACTACTTTGCGCGGGAAGCGCTGCTGGATGCATTGGACACCGGCCGCAATCAGATTTTTCTGTCGGCGTCCAAAGCCCAGGCGTTCCAGTTTCGTAGCTATATCGTGGACTTCGCCAAGGTGGCGGACATCGAGCTGAAAGGCGAGGTGATCAAGCTGCCGAACGAGGCGGAACTGATCTTCTTGGGCACCAACAGCCGCACCGCGCAGAGCTATCACGGCAATCTGTATCTGGATGAGTATTTCTGGATTCCGCGCTACCAGGAACTGCGCAAGGTGGCGTCGGGGATGGCGTCGCAGAAGCGCTGGCGGCAGACCTATTTCAGTACGCCCAGTGCGCTGTCGCATGAGGCGTATCCGTTCTGGTCGGGTGCACTCTATAACCGAGGCCGCGCCAAGGCGGAGCAGATCCGGCTCGACATCAGCCATGCCGCCTTAGCGGCGGGTCGCCGTTGTGAAGATGGCCAATGGCGGCAGATCGTTACGATTGAGGATGCACTCAGACATGGTTGCGATCTGTTCGACCTCGATCAACTAAAACGGGAATACAGCCCGGATGAATTCGCCCAGTTGTTCCAGTGCCAGTTCATCGATGATGGCAACAGCGTGTTCAGTTTCACTGCGCTGCAGCGCTGTATGGTGGATAGCTGGGAGCTGTGGACCGACTGGAAGCCGTTCAGCCTGCGCCCATTCGGGCAGCGCGAAGTGTGGTTGGGGTATGACCCGAATGGCGGCACGGATAAAGGCGATAGCGCTGGGTTGGTGATCGTGGCACCGCCTGCGGTACCGGGTGGACCGTTCCGGATTCTGGAACGGCACCAGTTCAAGGGCGCGGACTACGAAGCGCAAGCCGACTTTATCCGCCAGAGCTGCCAACGCTTCAACGTCACCTATCTGGGCATGGATACCACCAGCATCGGTTCGGCGGTGTATCAACTGGTCAAGCAGTTCCGCCCGGATACGGTCGCATTCAGCTACAACGTGGAACTCAAAACCAAGCTGGTGTTGAAAGCACTGAACATCATTCAGAACGGTCGCCTGCAGTTCGATGCCGGCCATACCGATATCCCAGCCTCATTCATGGCGATCAAGAAGACCCTGACCGCCAGCGGTCGCCAAGCCACCTATGTGGCCGGTCGTTCAGAAGACGTGAGCCATGCCGATCTGGCCTGGGCCACCATGCACGCCCTGTTCAACGAGCCCTTGGAAGGCGCGACCGCCACCAATGGCAGTATTTTGGAGATTTATTGAGATGGCACGCGCCAAACGCAATACCCGCACCACTTCACCGAGTCACCCCACCCCCGCAGCACTGCCGGCCCCCATCGAGGCGTTCAGCTTTGGCGACCCAATGCCGGTACTGGATCGACGTGAAATCTTGGACTATCTGGAATGCGGCCATGCCGGTCAATGGTACGAGCCGCCGATCAGTTGGGAAGGCTTGGCCCGTAGCTGGCGGGCTTCGGTCCATCACTCCAGCGCATTGGCGGTGAAACGCAATGTGCTGGTCAGTACCTACCAGCCGCACCCGTGGTTGAGCCGCTCGGCGTTTCAGCAATTGGTGCAGGATTTTCTGATCTTTGGCAATCTGTATCTGGAAAAACAGTGCAATCGGCTGGGCGGGGTGATCAAGCTGGACCCGGCCCCGGCCAAGTTCGTACGGCGTGGGGTGGAACTGGATCAGTATTGGTGGGTACCCAGTGTCCAACAAGCCACACAACTAGGCGACGTGTTCCACCTGCTGGAGCCGGATATCAATCAGGAAGTGTATGGGCTGCCAGAATACCTGGCGGCGCTGAACAGCGCCTGGCTCAACGAAAGCGCCACGTTGTTTCGGCGCAAATACTATCTGAACGGCTCGCATGCCGGCTTCATCCTGTACATGACCGATGCCGCGCAGAACCCAGCCGACGTGGATGCGCTGCGCACTGCCTTGAAAGACAGCAAAGGCCCCGGCAACTTCCGCAACCTGTTCATGTACGCGCCCAACGGCAAGAAAGACGGTATCCAGATCATGCCCATCAGCGAAGTGGCGGCCAAGGATGAGTTCTTCAACATCAAGAACGTGACCCGCGACGATGTATTGGCGGCGCACCGGGTACCGCCGCAGCTGATGGGAATTGTGCCGAACAATACTGGCGGCTTTGGCGATGCCGGCAAGGCGGCGCAGGTGTTCTATGAGAATGAGATTGTGCCGTTGCAGGCGCGGTTACAGGAGTTGAATGACTGGTTGGGGGAAACGGTGGTGAGTTTTGGGGCCTACCGGCTGGCCATCCCAGAAACGGCCCATGACGGTCGTTGATCAACCCAAGCCGGGTAGCACTGCTACCCCTCCTTACGACGTCCTACACGCTAACCACCTGACGGCGAAAGCACCGCGACATCCATTCATGCTGACGCAGAAAAGATCAGACAGCGCAGTAACGGCGCCTGCCCGTGATGTAGACGGCTTTGAATCCGGCCGCTTCGTAGATAACGGGGATCGTACCGCAGCGCGGTTTCAATGGCATCACGCGTTTTGGCTTTGTCCAGTTCCGGCCAACCTAGGCCGTACTGTCTCGCCAGCTGGCTCAGGTAGGGCAAGCTGACTGCAATTTCAGCGCGGTTTGCACTGTGATTGACCTTCGCCAGCTCCACATCGTCCACCAGCTCCCAAAATTCACGGCGATATACTGCGGCCAAATCAGGGGGACAGGGAAAGCGTATGCTCAGCGGTGCCGGTTGATTCAATAAGGTGTTGTAGCTGGTCAATGCATCGAAGTGTTGCTGCCATTCGCCCGGTGTCGCTGCCTTGGCTAACTTGACGGCCGTTTGCTCGGCAAGCTTGGCAATCAGACGGATATCCGTTGCACGTAGGGTGCCCTGTTGTGTACGTTCACCCAATAGGAACGGTGGCTGGATTTGGCGTATCGTGCGTTCCTGCTCGATAAAATAGCGACGAATCTTACGGCCAATGTCGGTACGCTCGACCAAGGATAACTCGATTGCCATGCGTAGTGTGAGGTGGTATTTGGTAATCGGCCGCCCACCTTTTCGTAGACCAGGCGCGTTCCCCAGATTCGCGGTAACTTGCTTATCGTTGACACAGGCATCCAAATAATAGTCTTCACCTTCGAAGAAGCCGTATTCATCGATACGTTGATGTATCCAACTACCAAAGCGTGTTTGTACTTGCAATTGAGCATGCAACAGACGGGCATCGACCAACAAGCCGCCGTGCTTGATGCTGTTAACGGTATAAACAGGTATCAGTTCATTCATGGGGCTGGAGCTTAGATGCTGCACTTTTCGCAGTCAATATCGTTGGCTCAACCTCAGCGCGCGCGCTCGTGACCCCGCCACGCCCGCGCGCTAAAGGGGTGGCTTTTTATGCAGCTGTATGATTGCCGGGGAAGGCCGCCAGCTATGGCGCTTCAAACGATTTGTCGGCCCACGCAAACCTTGCGTTTTCATGCAGTCTACATATGCAGTTGCGCACGTTCGGCATCTAGCTTTGTATTACTTTAATTGGACTGGCATTGCGACGTGGCTTTCTGGCCCGTTCTGGTGATGGTAGGTCAACGCCTCCAATATTAACGTCCTCGCCTGCTATCCACGCACCTGACTTACGATCTACTCGCAACATTCTCGTTGTACCAACCTTCGAAATCAAAAGAATATCCATGACTTTTTCAGGACTAGTCTGATGTGGCATTACTCCAAATTGGAATACAACAATCTTTTCGAAATTGTCATATACTAGTTTACGTAATTTCATCCTCGCTTCGTAATCTAGCTCTAATGCATCGGCAACAAGTGCCTTCCAAGTATTGGCAATCTCGGGAATGTTCTTGCTTCCAAGCCTTGCAAGCTTTTGGTTAAGTATTTGTAATTCAGCCTGACTTTCTAATATTTTCGATTCTAATTCCTGAGCCTTACGAATGAAAGCAACCGGCGAATTATCCTCAGCCGCAAGCAAAGCATCCGTTACTCTCTTCAGCTGCAATTCCAACTTTTTCAAATCACTGTTTTTTGAATTAATTTCAGCCTTACACCGCTCAGCTTCTCCATCCCCTTTCAACAGTTGCGACAAATTAAACTTATCAGAACAATAATTCAATACCGCTCTTTCAAGCGGCCCAATGCTGAAAGTACCCGGATGCGGGCATTTGTTAGCAACATACTCACCCGAACACATTGCTCGCCTCAAATAGTCTCGCGGCTTTCCATCTGCCAGCTTTCCGCCTCGAATGTTCTGACCTACTACAGCTTTTCCACAATAGCCACACATCAAAACACCGACCCCAGTAAGCACTGCAGGTATTTCCCCTTTAATCTGCTTTCGGTGACGTGATGCCATTACACTCTGCAGCTCATTAAACTCATCATCGGATATGACTCTTGGATAGTACCCCTCCAAACAATATTCAATACCTTCGATGTTTAATACGTTTACCCCGATTAAGTCTTTTCTACCCAATACTTTCCGCAGTGATGTTTTCGAAACACCAACGTCAGTAATCTGCAGCCCAAGCGCACTTAATTTATGTGTAATGGCCTCATGCCCATACCCTTCAATTAGTAGCTTGATTGCAATTTTTATCGCCTCAACACGTTCAGGAATAACTTCAAACTTTTTATCTACCACTCTTAGCCATTGCGGGTATCGACCACCACGCACTATTCCACGGTATTGCCCAGCAATCCATTGTTGGCATTGTCGGTGCATTGAAGCTTTGGCTCGTTTACTTTTTGTATCTGACTCCTCATGTGCACGGATCATCACCAAAAGACTGTAAACCAAGTCCATAGGTTGAACCTTCAACCGCTCCCTATTGTATTCACGGCCATCCGATGCAGTTACAACTGTGATACCGGCATTGATGATCTGGGCCAGTTGTGCCTGCGCTTGTATAGGCTCTGCTCTACTCAAACGATCCAATCCTTCCACTACCAAGATTGAACCAGCTGGAATTTGTCCATCTTCAACAGCTCGCAGGAAGCTTCCAAGAGCCCCTAATCTAACGTGAGCTTGATGATAGGCGGACAAGCCTTCATCCTTTAACGATAGGCTCTCATCAAGTGTCAGCCCTCTATCAGCAGCCCATCGCTGGGCATAAGTAGTTTGCCTATCCGAACTCCCCCCAAGCGCCTGCTTTGCCGAAGAAAACCGCAAATAACTGTAAACAAATGGTTTTTCCATAAATCCATCAAATCCATACTGAACAACATACAGTATATATGATGAACCCTATGGCCATTTGAATAACACTTGCTACTTCCGATATATGGAGCAAGCCCGTATCGATTGGCTGGACAGTATTGATTGCAGTCTGAATCCCGACGATATGGGTCCTGTCATTGCTCACATCAGTTGTGACTTCAAAAAGGAACTCGTCTATCCAGCCACGATCCAGCTATTGACCTTTGTCACCCATGTAGGCAAAAGCAGCCTAAAGTTGGATCATGAATTCCGGATTGATGGTGATGAAACTGTGTACGCTACAGGTCATGTTGTCTTGGTATGGGTGGATTATGGGAAAGGTGGTAGTACTCAATTGCCTGAGAAGGTGCTGAATCATACCAAATATAGATTAGACTAAATATAATCGAAGCAATTAATAAAAGGGTGGCAATGCCACCCTTTTATTTCAATACAACAAATTCATTATTTAAGTGCAACCATATCCTTACGCATTGCCACTGGCACATCTTCCAGCAAGACAATGTTCAATGTACGACCGCCGTCCATTGTTACTTTTGCTGCATCTTGGTCCAATGTCGCATCAATCTTCTCTGGTGTTAGTTTCCACATTGCACCAGTTAAAGGATCAACCACCAGAAAACCAATCAGGCCTCCAAACAGGATATTTCCGATATACCAACCATTCATGCTACTACGCAATTCAATAGTTTGTGACTTGTAACCTGTTTTGGTCAATTCAATTGAATAAGATTTGGCTTTGAAATAGCCAGCGCCTCGTGCCAGCGAAATCGTGGTAGGCGTCTCGGCCTTATGTACTTTACTACCAGCTTCATCTGTCACGACCACAGTCGCACCTTCCGGTGTCGATTTCACTTCAACTACACTGCTACCGCCATCAATAATTGAAGCGCATCCAGTCAGGATCGCGAAATTGGCCGCCATTGCCATAGTGGTGATTTTTTTCATGTGCTTCTTATCCCTGTCTCAAAACTTATCGCCAAAAAGGCGCGGGATTTCATCACATCACAGAACAATTCGTCAATACGAATATACTGAACATCTAATCATCCAGATTGAATTGAAAACGCTTCAATTGACGTCAAGAAACGCTCAAAACCTTGGAATGAGTGATCTCCTCTCTCCTCAATAGTCAAACGTGCGCCATACAATCTCTCAACCGCCAAACGATAATCCAGCACTTCATCGCCAGTCTGCACCATTAACCAGTATCGATCCAGCCGAGTAGGCTGCATCACTTCCATGGCTTTCAACTCGTTGATGTGTGCAGTTGTTAGCGTAAATGCCTCGCCAGTATATGGGCTGATTTGTGGCCCAAGAAAACGATTGAGGTCTTCATAGGGTCGAATGGCAGGGTTAACCAGAACAGCCTTACAATTGAATTTTTCCGCCAGATTGAGTGCATAGTATCCACCCAGCGAACTACCAATCAAGCAGGGTGGATCAACAAAGTTGCTGAGCAAGTTTTCTAATTGGGTGATAGCTTGTGCAGGATAGGGAGATAACTTAGGACAGATGAACTGATCAGCTTTACCTCGGTCTGACATAAACTGTCTCAGTTGAGAAGCCTTATGCGAACTTGGGCCAGACATAAAACCATGTAAATAGACAATCATGCGTGTGAATGTCCTTTATCAGTATTGGCACTAGGTTGATACAGTGGATTATCCGGATCCAACTTACGGCCTGCACGGGCAATTTTGTCCCATAGAATTAGTCTGCTGTGGATCAAAGCAGGATAAACATCGCGAGCAACTCGCTCAAATTCATCACGATTCTTCAATTTCGCATAACAACGCAAAAGCAATAGCTTGGCATTGATATTACGCGGATCACGCACCAAAGCCTCCAGTAAAAGCTGGACAGCTTCTGAATGCCGCTTGTAGTGCAGAAGAATCTCTGCTTCTGCAACGAGATCAAGTTTGGTGAGTGGGCCGTATCGCTCATTCCAGATACGGCGGCGTTTGACTAACCAAAATATGATGCACAATACAAGCACCGCACAGCCTGCCCATAGTATGCTGCTATTGATTTCCATGACATCCTCCACTGCCTTCGCCCATTTCAGGCGAAGCTATCCGCATTCGCGTCGATCAAGCATCTAGCGAGGGCCGGGGCAGCGCTGGCGTGCGAGACAAACTGACCAACAATCTTACTTATTTCAGTATTTGCTAAAGGATGAAACAGGCCGGTTGGCATGTCAAATTCACTCATCCGAATTAGCAGATAACATTTCGCCTTTGTCATATCGAAGTCGCACATGGGAGCCCATCTCGGCCCATGCTAAGATTGAGAACTTTCATTCATTTGCAACAAGCCAGAGTCGCCGCCATGCCCGTGAACCGTACCACTGAATTGAAACGCCTGCTCGCTGACCGCATCCTGATTCTTGATGGGGGCATGGGTACCATGATTCAGCGTTACCAATTGGATGAAGCGGCTTATCGCGGCGAACGATTCAAGGATTGGCCTTCCGATCTGAAAGGCAATAATGATCTGTTGGTGCTGACCCAGCCGCAGATCATCAGCGACATCCACCAGGCTTATCTGGATGCTGGTGCCGATATCATCGAAACCAATTCCTTCAACGGTACATCGGTTGCCATGGCCGATTACGACATGCAGGAATTGGTTCATGAGCTGAATTTCGAAGCGGCCCGCTTGGTCAAGGAACTCTGCGATGCCGAAACCGCTCGCAATCCGTCCAAGCCTCGTTTCTGTGCAGGGGTATTGGGACCAACCAACCGCACTTGCTCCATCAGTCCGGATGTCAACGATCCCGGTTATCGGAACATCAGCTTCGATGAACTGGTTATCGCCTATACCGAGGCAATCCATGGCTTGGTGGAAGGCGGGGCCGACCTGCTAATGGTCGAAACGATTTTCGACACACTGAATGCCAAGGCTGCCGTTTTTGCCATCAAGCAATATTTTGAAGTCCATGGCATTGATTTGCCCGTGATGATTTCCGGCACCATCACCGACCAATCTGGCCGTACCTTAACGGGTCAAACGACTGAAGCTTTCTTCAATTCCTTGAACCATGCCGAGCCGCTAAGCATGGGGTTGAATTGCGCATTGGGGCCTGATCTGTTACGGCCTTATGTAGAAGAGATGGCGCGCGTTTCTGACACTTTCGTTTCGGTTCACGCCAATGCCGGCCTGCCCAATGCCTTTGGCGGGTACGATCTGACCCCGGAAGACATGGCCGAACAGGTCAAGGAATGGGCGGAATCCGGTTTTGTGAACATTGTAGGCGGTTGTTGCGGTACGACACCCGATCACATTCGGGCCATGGCCAACACATTGGCAATGATTCCTCCTCGCCAATTGCCTGTCATTGAGAAGAAATGTCGGCTCTCCGGCTTGGAACCATTCAACATTGGCGATCGCGATTTATTCGTCAACGTTGGTGAACGTACAAACGTCACTGGCTCCAAGGCATTCGCCAAGCTGATTCTGGCCGGCAATTACCCAACCGCTTTGGACGTGGCGCGCCAACAGGTGGAAAACGGCGCTCAAGTCATCGACATCAACATGGACGAGGGTATGCTGGATGCCCACAAAGCCATGGTCACGTTCCTTAACCTGATTGCGGCCGAGCCAGATATCTCCCGCGTGCCGATCATGATTGACAGTTCCAAATGGAGCGTGATCGAAGCAGGCCTGAAATGTATTCAGGGTAAGGGAATCGTCAATTCAATCTCGCTGAAGGAAGGCTACGACGAATTCGTCCATCACGCCAAATTGGTGCGCCGTTATGGCGCAGCTGTGATTGTGATGGCCTTCGATGAGCAAGGCCAAGCCGATACCTTTGCCCGCAAGATCGAGATCTGCAAACGCTCTTACGACATTCTAGTCAACGAAATTGGCTTCCCTCCGGAAGATATCATCTTCGACCCAAACATCTTTGCCATCGCAACTGGGATTGAGGAACACGCCTTATATGGCTTGGATTTCATCCGCGCCACTGGCTGGATCAAGGAAAACCTGCCCCATGCCAAGATTTCTGGCGGGGTATCGAACGTATCATTCTCTTTCCGCGGCAATAACAAAGTTCGCGAAGCCATTCATGCGGTCTTCCTGTACCACGCCATCAAGCAAGGCATGACGATGGGTATTGTCAATGCCGGCGCATTGGAGGTCTATGAAGAGATCCCACCAGAGCTCTGCGAACGTATTGAAGATGTAGTCCTCAACCGACCATCCAAAGATGGTGGCGATGGCACTGAACACCTGATTGCTCTGGCCGAGAAATTCAAAGGCGATGCAGCCCAGGCTCAAACAGAAGACTTGAGCTGGCGCCAAGCTCCGCTGCAAGACCGTATTACGCATGCTTTGGTAAAAGGCATTACCACCTATATCGTGGAAGATACGGAGGAAGCCCGTCTGTCACTGCCTCGCCCAATCAACGTGATTGAAGGCCCGTTGATGAACGGCATGAACCATGTCGGTGACTTGTTTGGTTCTGGCAAGATGTTCCTACCCCAGGTGGTGAAATCAGCTCGGGTCATGAAACAGGCGGTGGCCCACCTTGAACCCTTTATTGAAGAAGAAAAGATCCGTCTTGGCCTGCAAGATGCGCCGGCAAAAGGCAAGATCATCATGGCGACGGTGAAAGGCGATGTGCACGACATTGGCAAAAACATCGTTGGCGTCGTATTACGTTGCAACAACTATCAAGTGTTCGACCTTGGTGTGATGGTGCCTTCGCAGGTCATTTTGGACAAAGCACGCGAAGTTGGTGCAGACATCATCGGACTGTCTGGCCTGATCACCCCCTCTTTGGAAGAGATGAGCCATGTTGCCAAGGAGATGACACGGCAAGGTTTCCATATCCCGCTATTGATTGGCGGCGCAACCACGTCAAAGGTACACACCGCCGTCAAAATAGCACCCAACTATCAGCACCCGGTTGTCTATGTCCCGGATGCATCCCGCGCAGTGGGCGTATGTTCCAACTTGTTGTCGGACGAATTGAAAACCGGCTTCGTCGAAAAAGTTGCTGCCGAGTACGAGAACATCCGTACCATCCACGCCAATCGCGAGAAGTCGCCGATGTTGTCGATCACCAAAGCACGTGACAACGCTGTCAAAATTGATTGGGCTAACTACACCCCACCTATCCCCAAACAGATGGGCGTGATCAAGTTTGAAGCCTATCCATTAGCTGACATCGCCAATTACATCGATTGGAGCCCGTTCTTCAACGCGTGGGAATTATTCGGCAAATATCCGCGCATCCTGCAAGATGATGTCGTCGGCGAAACAGCCCGTAACCTGTTCGCCGATGCGCAGAAGATGCTGAAACAGATCATTGATGAAAACTGGCTACAAGCAAATAGCGTCATCGGCCTGTTCCCAGCCAACGCCGTGGGGGACGATATTGAATGCTATGACCCAGCAACTGGTGAAACATTGCTGACTTGGCACAATCTGCGCCAACAGAATCAGAAAGCAGAAGGAAAACCGAACTATTGTCTATCTGACTTCATTGCCCCGAAATCATCTGGTAAGAAAGACTACCTGGGTGCATTTGCCGTAACCGCCGGCTTGAACATCGAACCCCATGTAGCGCGATTCGAACAAGCTAATGACGACTATAGCGCTATCATGGTCAAAGCATTGGCTGATCGCCTGGCAGAAGCATTTGCCGAACTGATGCATGCCAAAATCCGTACCGAATTGTGGGGCTACGCCAGCAATGAGCAACTCAGCAATGAGGAATTGATCGACGAACAATACATCGGCGTCCGGCCAGCCCCCGGCTACCCTGCCTGCCCGGACCACACTGCGAAAACCGCCTTGTTCAAGGTATTGGATGCGCCCAGCATCGGCATGACACTGACCGAAGGTTACGCGATGCTTCCAACCGCTGCAGTCAGCGGCTTCTATTTCAGCCATCCGGATAGTCAATACTTTGCTGTCGGTAAGATCGACAAAGACCAGGTTGAAGACTATGCCAACCGCCGAGGTGTATTACTTGAACAGGCAGAACGTGATCTGGCCCCGCAACTGGGTTACAACACTTAGCCAGCAGGGCTATGTGCAGATCCTTTCTTCACAGCCCGCATAGGATTTCACCAGACAGGCATTTTGACGTTAACATCAATGACACCATGACTTACCACGAGGCGATTCCAGCAAGTCGAGATAGAAGCCTGAGAACAGATGATCTGTACATACAGGAGTCGCCCCTTTGCTTTTCAGCTTGATGTAGTGTTCAAAGTTTATGGAGAACAAGTAATGTCGTAACCTCCCCAGGGGAGAGACAATCTACTTTGCTGCCGGTTCACCTAACAATGCCTGTGTATCCCGTTCCCATATTGGCTCTAACTCTCAAGCACACAAGACACTCTACCCCTATTTCCCCCGCTCGATTGCGTCATCCACCGGTAATCAAACCCAGCTGTTTTGATACTTCCCGCACGCCTTTGCTTGAAGTCACGGTAGAATACGCACCTTTCCACCTGTATCTTTATACACCATGACCTCTCGCTCCCTACTGGAAGGCCTGAATCCTGAGCAATTGGCGGCAGTAACGCTGCCCAAACAAGCGGCGTTGATTCTGGCAGGGGCTGGGAGTGGCAAAACACGGGTTTTGACCACACGTATTGCTTGGTTGTTGCAGACAGGGCAAGTCAGCCCGCAAGGTATTCTGGCCGTCACCTTTACCAACAAAGCGGCGAAAGAAATGCTGACGCGGATTTCGGCCATGTTGCCAATCAATACGCGTGGCATGTGGATTGGCACCTTTCACGGCATTTGTAACCGGATGCTGCGTGCCCATCATCGGGAAGCTGGCCTGCCGGAAGCCTTCCAGATTTTGGATAGTCAGGATCAGTTGTCGTTGATCAAACGCGTGTTGAAAGCGCTGAACATTGATGACGAAAAATATCCAGCCAAACAGCTACAGCACTTCATTAATGGCAATAAAGATGCAGGTCTTCGCGCAGTGCAGGTGTTGGCGCATGACGAATTCACTCGCCGACTGACGGAACTGTACGCAGCGTACGAACAGCAATGCCAACGTGAAGGAGCCGTAGACTTTGCAGAGCTGTTGTTACGCTGCTTTGAACTGCTGACACGCAACGCCATGCTCCGCGAACATTATCGCGAACGATTCCAACATGTATTGGTGGACGAATTTCAAGATACCAACCGACTGCAATATCAGTGGTTGCAATTGTTGGCAGGGGAACAGGCTGCCATTTTTGCAGTGGGCGATGATGACCAGTCGATTTACGCCTTCCGGGGCGCACTGGTTGGCAATATGTTTGATTTCGAACGTGATTATCACGTCAAGAATGTGATCAAGCTGGAACAGAACTACCGTTCTTACGGCAATATTCTGGATGCGGCGAATGCACTGATTCAACACAATGGTACACGCCTGGGCAAGAATCTGTGGACATCGGCTGGGGCCGGGCAACCACTCAAGGTGTATGAAGGTGCGACAGATCTGGACGAAGCAGCCTTCCTGGTTGAAGAGGTTCGTCAGCTGCAACGAGAAGGTACGGCCTTGCAGGATATGGCGATTCTGTACCGTTCCAATGCGCAATCCCGGGTGATTGAACATCAATTGTTTTCGCTGGGTGTGCCTTATCGCGTTTACGGTGGGTTACGATTTTTCGAACGCCAGGAAATCAAGCACGCACTGGCGTATCTGCGTTTAATGGCCAATCCGGATGATGACGGCGCCTTGCTTCGTGTCATCAATTTCCCAACCCGAGGCATCGGCGCACGCACGATCGAAGGTATTCAGACCAATGCTCGTCTGTCTGGCGCATCACTATGGCAGGCAGCATGTGCGGGGGGGGGCACTGGGCGTAGTGGTGCCGCTGTCGCCCAGTTTGTTGGTTTGGTGGAAGGTATGCGCAGCCGAAGCGAAGGGCTGACGTTACCAGAACAGATTGAGCTGATGTTGGAACAAAGCGGGTTGCAGACATTCTACCAAGCGGAAAAAGACGGCGAAGACCGCTTGGACAACCTGAATGAATTGATGAATGCTGCGATGAATTACCTGGCCGAAGCGGAAGATCGTTCTTTGACAGGTTTTCTGGCCCATGCGTCACTGGAGGCAGGTGATCACCAAGCCGATGCTGGTGCCGATGCGCTGCAATTGATGACTGTGCACGCAGCCAAAGGCTTGGAATTCAATGCAGTTTTTATTACCGGCTTGGAAGAAGGTCTGTTCCCACATGACAATTCGGTGCTCGACCCTACTGGCCTGGAAGAAGAACGCAGGTTGATGTACGTCGCCATTACCCGGGCACGCCAGAAGCTGTACCTCACCATGTCGCAAAGCCGCATGTTGCATGGCCAGACCCGCTACAACGTCACTTCGCGCTTTCTTACGGAAATACCAGACAAACTGTTGCACTGGCTCAACAAGCCTGCTGCTGCACCCAAGCTTGCCACACTGGCCAGCAGACAAAGCACTCGTTACGCCACGGAAAGCGTTACTGGCAGCAGCTTCCGGATTGGGCAAAGTGTATTGCACACCAAATTTGGGGTCGGCGTGATCATTGATTACGAAGGTAAAGGTAGCGATGCACGAGTACAAGTCAATTTTGGCGGTAGTCATGGCGTCAAATGGCTGATGTTGGAGTTTGCCAAGCTTTCGCCAGCGTAATCACCTAAAATCACCATATCGTCATTATCGTATTTGAACGTGTCGTGAGCCGCCCACCCAATGCACTGACCGATCTTGCGCAACAAAACAGCAAGCGACTGGAAGACCCACGCAACGAACAGATCGATTACGCGCAACGGCTGTTTCTAGTGGTCGACAATGTGGTCGAGATGCGACAGTCGATGAGTTTTACGTTGTCTGCGATTGGTGCCAATAAAGTCGAGTTCGCCACCCGGGTGGGAGATGCACTGGCCAAGATCCAGAAACAGGATATCGACATCATCCTGTGCGATTACGACTTGGAACATCCTGCAGATGGCCTGCATTTGCTTGAGGAAATCAAGCTGCGTAACCTGGCCAAGCAGTCTTGTGTATTCATGATTGTCACCGGCGAGCGACGAGCACAAAACGTGATAGGTGCCGTCGAGCAGGCACCAGATGACTATCTATTGAAACCTTTCACAGGGGACGCACTGATCCGTCGCCTAGATCGAGCCATTCGCAAAAAACGCGAGTTTGAGTGTGTGGACAATTTCATCCTGCGCCATGAATACTTACGTGCAATTGATGAATGTAACAAGCACATTCGCGACAAAAACCAATATGCACTTGATTTTCTGAAACTCAAAGGGCGCATGTGCCTACAAATTGGCGATTTCGATACAGCCCGACAGACTTACAAACAGGTGCTGCAAATCAAGCCTTTGGCCTGGGCCAAAATGGGCTTGGGTAAATCAGAATTTCACTTGAAACACTTTGCCCTAGCAGAGCAATTGTTCAACGAAGTGCTCGACGAAAATGGCCAAGTCATGGAGGCCTACGATTGGCTGGCGAAAACCTTGTCTGCACAAGGTGAATTTGACCGTGCTCAACATACGTTGCAAACCGCCGTACGTATCTCTCCTACTATCGTCCAACGGCAAAAACAACTTGGGACCTTAGCCCACCGGAATAAGGATTTTGGGGTGGCTGAAACGGCCATGCGGCAAACCATTCAGCTAGCTCGCTATTCGTTTTGGCGTGACCCTGGCGACTACGCAGATTTGAGCCGAGTACAGCTAGACAAAGGTGATGTTAAGGCCGCACAGCAGACGGTGAGTGAAGTTCGCAAAGATTTTCCAAAAGATGCCAATGCCGTCATGGTCTCCTATGTGATGGAAAGCATGGTCAGCCAAAAAACTGGTGACAAAGCCGCCGCGCAGATGGCCCTGGAAATGGCTCAGAAACAATACCATCTACTTGGTGGAGACGTACCGGAACGCTATGTATTGGACCTGGCCGAAGCTTGTTATCGAGTGGGTGATGAGTCAGAAGCAGAACAGCTGGTACGCAATGTGTTGAAAAACCGCAATGAAGATCAGGATGTATTAGATCGCGTCAATAACCTCTACTCAGCAATCGGCCGTACAGAAACAGGTAATGCACTGATTGAACAGACCAATGCAGATCTGATCAGCATCAACAACCGAGCTGTGAACATGGCCAAGCAAGGGGACTTGGAAGGCGCTGTACAACTTTTCATCCAAGCGGTCACCGACATGCCAGCTAACATCCAAGTCACCCTCAACACCATCAACGCCTTACTCGCTTACGTGAACACCCAAGGCTGGCACGCCAGTTACATACAGCTGGCGAAGGAGTATCTGGAACGGGTCCGCAAACAGGACCCGGCCAATGGTAAATTTCAGAAGCTAGTACAAACCTACCAGCAAACGCTGTTGCGCTACTCGGCCAAACGAAGCAGATAAACGCCCATCATTATCGATCGAATACATCCCGATAGCTGACATAACCGGTAATCAACAATGTAGGTCCCAATACCAGTAATCCCAGCCCAAAAGGAATAATTGCTACAAACATCAACACGGTACCGATTACCGTGTAAACCAGCATCGGTACCAGATTACGCAAGCTGGCATTCAGGCCGAGTTTCAATGCATCCACCGCACCCACCCCTTCCAACATGACCAGATTTGTCGCGAACCACAGTGCCATCGTGACGGGTATAGCCATCGCAGCAAATACCAATATCGAAATGACGATAGCAAGTGCCGCAAATAAACCGATGCCCGCCAATGCCTCCATGTTTCCGATCAAGATACCTGTAAATACCGTGGCACCACCCGCTACCAGCACCGGTAGAAATGCGATCATCGAAACAGCCATCATTGCCACGACTGCAACCACACCCAACAAGGCTAGCTGATCCGTTCGTTGCCGAAAACCTGCAAACAATTGGCCAATTTCCAATTCTTCGCCATTTTCAGCCATAGAACACGCTGTGACGATTCCAGCAAATAGAATGGGGCCCAGCAGATTAGCCACCATACCGATTAGTGGCAGCTTGGTCGCCACGATATGAATAATGAAAAAGATCAGCGTAAACACTATCCACAATCCAGGTTGCTGTCGAAACAACTGAAATGCGCGGATGTACCACAACCACCCATGATTCGCGCTCACTGCACGAGATACGGGCAATCCACTACGATGTTCAAACGTCGTCATTACTTAATCCAAAATATTGAAATTGTTGGCAGATGGTAGGAGACCAAGCTTCTTTTATCGATTCTTCCCCTTCTTCACAAAATGTAGTCAAATCGCCTCCATGTAGTTTTACAACGAAAATTAAAGTGATAACTCGATGTTTTTTTTCGACAATCTTGCTCGAAAACCCTGAAACAGCGATAATTGCCGGATTTTTACGGTCGGCCGCGTGTAATTGGATGCCCCCACCCGCACATGCAGCCTGCTACTGAAAGCCCGTACCCAGGCCCTGGGGGAGTTTGATTCTTGCCAATGGGTACCACGAGGAAACCGATCTACATGGCGACTCGCAAGCAACTTGCCGATGCTATCCGCCTTTTGGCGATGGATGCAGTTCAAAAAGCCAATTCCGGCCATCCGGGCATGCCAATGGGCATGGCCGATATCGCAGAATCCCTCTGGAACCACAACTTGCGCCATAACCCGGCCAACCCGAACTGGGCTGACCGCGACCGCTTCGTGCTGTCGAACGGCCATGGTTCCATGCTGCTGTACGCACTGTTGCACCTGACGGGCTATGACCTGTCGATCGACGACCTCAAACAATTCCGCCAGTTACATAGCAAAACCCCGGGGCATCCGGAATATGGCTACGCACCCGGCATTGAAACCACTACTGGCCCGCTGGGTCAAGGCATTGCCAATGCAGTAGGCATGGCTATTGCGGAAAAAGTCCTGGCAGCAGAATTCAACCGCCCCAACTTCGACATCGTCAACCACCATACCTATGTGTTCCTGGGCGATGGTTGCATGATGGAGGGCATCTCGCACGAAGTCTGCTCGTTGGCTGGCACACTGGGTCTCAACAAACTGATCTGCTTCTATGACGACAACGGGATCTCCATTGACGGCGAAGTAGAAGGTTGGTTCACCGACGATACACCGAAACGCTTCGAATCCTATGGCTGGAAAGTCATTCCCAATGTAGATGGCCATGATTTTGCCGCATTGGATGCCGCCATTGCTGAAGCCAAGCAAAGTACCGACAAACCGGTAATGATTTGCTGCAAAACCGTCATTGGCCAAGGTTCGCCAAACAAAGCGGGTACCGAATCCTGCCATGGCGCGCCGTTGGGTGATGCAGAAATTGCCGCTACTCGTGCCAATCTGGGCTGGGAACACGAGCCATTCCACGTACCGCATGCGGTTTACCAAGGTTGGGACGCAAAAGCACGCGGTGGTGCCCAAGAAGCACGCTGGAACAGCCTGTTTGCAGACTACCAAAAAACCAATCCGGAATTGGCTGCTGAATTCCTGCGCCGCATGGCTGGCGAACTGCCTGCCGACTGGGCTAGCCACGCACAAACAGCTATTGCTGCGGTGGATGCCAAGGGCGAAACCATCGCAACCCGCAAGGCTTCGCAAAATGCCATTTCCGCGTTCGCACCCAAATTGCCCGAACTGCTTGGCGGCTCTGCCGACCTTGCTGGTTCGAACCTAACACTGTGGTCCGGTGCCAAAGGTGTTGCCAAGGAAAATGGCGGTAACTACCTGTACTACGGCGTGCGCGAGTTCGGCATGGCCGCCATCATGAACGGCCTGACCTTGCACGGCGGTGTTCGTCCCTACGGCGCCACCTTCCTGATGTTCAGCGAATACGCCCGTAATGCGCTGCGGATGGCTGCGCTGATGAAAATCAACCCGATTTTCGTCTTTACTCACGATTCAATCGGCCTGGGCGAAGATGGCCCGACCCACCAGCCGGTGGAGCAAACCGCTACTCTGCGCCTGATCCCCAATATGGATGTTTGGCGCCCTGCCGATGCCGTTGAATCCGCTGTTGCCTGGGCAATGGCGATTGAGCGCAAGAGTGGTCCAAGCTGCCTGATCTTCAGCCGTCAGAACTTGCCGCACGTACCTCGTGAAACTACAACCGTAACCAACATCCGTCGTGGCGGCTACATCCTGCGTGACTCATTCAAAGCAGAACCGGATGTAGTACTGATTGCGACGGGTTCCGAAGTGGAGCTGGCCCTGAAAGCTCAAGCAGAACTGGCCAGCCAAGACATCGCTGCCCGCGTAGTCTCCATGCCATCTACCTTTATTTTCGACCATCAGGATGCCGCCTACCGCAAGCAAGTGTTGCCCGCCGGCACACCGCGCGTTGCCATCGAAGCTGGCGTGACCGACTACTGGCGTAAGTATGTTGGCCTGGAAGGTGGCGTGGTCGGTATTGATACATTTGGCGAATCAGCCCCCGCTGGCGCGCTGTTTAAACATTTTGGCCTGACTGTAGACAATGTCGTGAAAACTGCACAGACGGTGATCGGCAAGTAACACAATAAAGGCGCCACGAAACAAGCCCGGTATTGTAGTGATTACAAAACGGGCTTTTTCCAGGCGCCAATAAAAATAATAATTTTCACTTCAGATTTTGTAATTTTTGTTTCAGGAGATTGAATCAACATGGCTATCCGCATCGCAATCAACGGCTACGGACGTATCGGCCGCAACGTGCTGCGCGCGATTTATGAGCTGAACAAGACCAACGAGTTCAAGGTCGTCGCTGTCAACGCCTCTGGCGATTTGGCAACCAACGCCCATTTGACGCGCTTTGACACGGTACACGGGCGGTTCAACGCCGACGTGAAGGCCGATGTGGATGGCGGTTGGCTACGCATCAACGACGCCAACGTCAAGTTCTTCTCGACTCGCAATCCTGCCGAATTACCCTGGGGCGACCTGGGCATCGACGTTGTGTTGGAATGTACTGGCTCCTTTACCAGCAAAGCCAAGTGTATGCCACACATTGAAGCAGGCGCGAAAAAGGTGCTGATCTCAGCACCGGGCGACAAGGACGTGGACGCAACCATCGTCTATGGTGTCAACCACCACCTGCTCAAGAGCGACATGACTGTCGTTTCCAATGCATCGTGCACCACCAACTGTCTGGCACCGCTGGTTCAGCCGCTACATGACAAACTTGGCGTGGTAAAAGGCTTGATGACAACGATTCACGCCTATACCAATGACCAGGTATTGACTGACGTACGTCACAAAGACCTGCGCCGTGCCCGTTCTGCCACCCAATCGATCATTCCGACTAAAACCGGCGCAGCTTCTGCAGTGGGCCTGGTATTGCCGGAACTGAATGGCAAGCTGGATGGCTATGCCCTACGCGTGCCGACCATCAATGTATCGATGGTTGACCTCAGCTTTGTTGCCGGCCGTAATACCAGCAAGGAAGAAGTCAACGCAATCCTGAAGGAAGCGTCGGAAACCTACCTGAAGGATATTCTGGGTTACAACGACCTGCCGTTGGTATCCATCGACTTCAACCATACCAGCGAAGCATCGATTTTCGATTCCACCTTGACCAAGGTCATGGATGGCAATCTGGTGAAGGTTTCCTCGTGGTACGACAACGAGTGGGGCTTCTCCTGCCAGATGCTGCGCACGCTGAAAGCGATGATGGAAGCCAAGTAATCAATGCACAAAACCGCATGCTGTGTTCGCGAAAAAAGGCTGCCAAGCTAAAAATTGCCGAGCAGGCATGCGATTTGGCTGCTATGTTGAATCGTTGTAATGAATTTCTTCACAGCTGCATTGGACTTCAACGGGAGAACGGGCAACCGGCTCCCGTTGTTTTTACGTATAAGTTGTGGTGTGCAATGATTAGGCGATCACTGCGCTTGTGCGTAAAATACGACATCTTCATAGTTCGAGACTGCTGATCCCGATGCTCACGCTACGGCGACTGCCCGATACTTTTGCCATTCACCGGTGGCCAGCAACTAGCGCGATACCTGCCGCTGCCTTGGCAGCCAACTGGTTTTCCATCACCCGAACAGCCAACGAACTGTCGTTGGTACTGCCCTCAGCCATTACGCTACCTTCCGAACATGTTTCAACCGACTGGCAAGCACTGGCTGTAGTAGGTCCACTGGATTTCGCCCTGACCGGTATTCTTGCCGGACTGTCCGGTGTATTGGCTCAAGCTGGCATTTCAATTTTCGCGATCTCGACATACGACACCGATATTCTGCTGATCAAAGCTGACAGGATGGATGCGGCCATTCACGCGCTACAACAAGCCGGTTATCACATAGAATCGGCCCCCACCCCCACGGCTTTGACCTGAAAAAACAATCCTTGGAGCCAGACATGAATTTTCGCAAACTGACCGACCTTGACCTCGCTGGCAAGAAAGTGCTGATTCGGGTCGACATGAATGTCCCCGTTAAAAATGGCGTCATCGGTGACGACACACGTATTCGTGCATCGTTGTTGTCTATCGAGCATTGCCTGAAAGCGGGTGCTGCAGTGATTCTGATGACTCACCTGGGGCGACCAACTGAAGGTGAACTGACCGAAGAGGATACCCTGAAGCCCGTTGCAGCCCGGTTATCAGAACTCTTGGGTAAGGCCGTTCCTGTTATGGCAGATTGGCAGAGCCAGGGCTTAACTATCCAAGCCGGCGATGTCGTGATGCTGGAAAACGTCCGCTGCAATGTCGGCGAGAAAAAGAACAAGGACGAGCTGGGCCAGGCCTATGCCAACCTGTGTGACGTATTCGTCCATGATGCTTTCGGCACCTCGCACCGTGCAGAGGCTTCTACCTACGCCGTAGCCAAATTCGCTCCCATTGCCTGCGCAGGTATTTTGATGGCCGCTGAACTGGATGCACTGGGCAAAGCCTTGGCTCAACCTGCCCGTCCGCTTGTTGCCATCGTGGCCGGCTCCAAGGTTTCCACCAAACTGACCATTCTGGAAGCATTGGCTGACAAGGTTGATCAATTGATCGTCGGTGGTGGTATTGCCAATACGTTCTTGTTGGCCGAAGGCAAGCAAATCGGCAAGTCGCTGGCTGAACCAGATCTGGTCGAGGCTGCACAGGCAGTGATCAAGAAACTGCGCGCACGTGGCGGTGATGTACCTTTACCGACCGATGTGGTATGCGCAACAGAATTTGCGGAGACTGCAACCGCAACCCCCAAGGCGCTGGCGGATGTCACTACCGAGGATATGATTCTCGATATTGGCACCCAATCGGCCCAACAACTGGCCGATATTGTCGCCCAAGCAGGAACAGTCGTATGGAATGGCCCGGTCGGTGTGTTTGAGTTCGATCAGTTTGGTAGTGGCACCAAGACACTGGCGACTGCCATTGCCAACAGCCAAGCCTTTTCGATTGCTGGCGGTGGCGACACTTTGGCAGCGATTGCCAAGTACGGCATTACCGAGCAAATCAGCTACATCTCTACCGGTGGTGGTGCGTTCCTGGAATTCCTGGAAGGCAAGACCTTGCCAGCAGTTGAGATCCTGGGCCAACGTGCCAACGGATAAACCACCATGCGCCACCTCGCCTTGAGTGTCTTGCTGTCAGCCAGCGTACTGACCGCATGTGGAAAAAAAGAAGCGCCAATGGCCAATATGGCCGCTGCGCCAGCGGCGGAGGTCGCAGCCCCCGCAGCGCCCCCAGTAGCTGACCAAGCCGATTACAGCAGGGCTGCTGGTGCAGCGGGGCAAGCTGAAGCGGCGCCACAACGTTATCTGGCGATTCGTCATCATTTGACGATCGAGAGTGATCCGGTTGATCTGGAAAAAGCCTGGCAGGCCGCGCAAGCCAAGTGTCTGGCATTGGGTTGTGAGATTCTCAGTGCAGGTCTGCAACGTAACGAAGCAGATCGACTGCCGTCGGCAGAACTATCGCTTCGGATACCACCGAAGAATGTCACTGCCTTCTTCGAAACACTCAAGCAAGGCGGTCACATTCAATCCCAACAAACTACTACTGAGGATAAAACCGATGCAGTGGTCGATGTGGAAGCTCGGCTGAAAAACTATACCGAGCTGCGTGATCGCTTACGGCAAATGATCACCAACAAAGATGGCAAGTTGGCTGACGTGTTGGCGGTACATAAAGAGCTGGCCAACACACAGGCCGAAATCGACCACATGACCGGTATGCGCAAAGTGTTGGCCAATGAAACTGAAAAGGTGGCCATTGATGTGCAATTTGTACCGATTCGGTCAATTGCCGAACGTGGTGTATGGACACCATTAGGTGATGCTTGGCAGCGCTCAGGGTACAATTTCACCAGCGGCTTGGCAGATGTATTGCACTTTGTCACATCTGCCATTCCTTGGTTATTGCTGATCGCACCTGCCGTTTGGCTATGGCGCCGGCGGCGTAAAGCACGCAGTAAATAAGCATGACGTTGAGTGAGCGCATCTGCTGAAACAAAAGATGCGCTTGCTTGATCAACACAATCTGAAATGCAGGCATCGTACCTGCCATAAAACAACAGATGACGTGCCGGCACGTTTTATTCAAGGCATGTCCCGTAGTGCAGATACTACGGCGAGGGATGACAATTTAGTAACGAACAGGAGAAATACAATGGCACTCGTCTCAATGCGCCAGCTGCTGGACCATGCAGCCGAATACAGCTATGGTCTACCAGCCTTCAACGTCAACAATCTGGAGCAAATGCGCGCCATCATGGAAGCTGCTGACAAGGTCGATGCGCCTGTGATCGTGCAAGCTTCTGCTGGCGCCCGCAAGTACGCCGGTGCCCCATTCCTGCGCCACCTCATTCTGGCTGCGGTTGAAGAATTCCCGCACATCCCTGTGGTCATGCACCAGGATCATGGCACCAGCCCTGGTGTCTGCCAACGCTCCATTCAATTGGGCTTCAGCTCAGTCATGATGGACGGTTCGCTGGGTGAAGATGGCAAAACCCCAACCGACTACGATTACAACGCCGCGGTTACCAAACGCGTAGTCGATATGGCTCATGCTTGTGGTGTATCCGTTGAAGGCGAAATCGGTTGTCTGGGCAGCCTGGAAACCGGTATGGCCGGCGAAGAAGATGGCATCGGCGCAGAAGGCACATTGGATCACAGCCAACTACTGACTGATCCGGAAGAAGCTGCTCGCTTTGTCAAAGATACAGGCGTTGATGCATTGGCAATCGCCATCGGCACTAGCCACGGCGCGTACAAATTTACCCGCCCACCCACCGGTGACATCCTGGCTATTGGCCGCATCAAGGAAATCCACGCTCGCATCCCGAATACCCACTTGGTCATGCACGGCTCCAGCAGCGTGCCGCAAGAATGGCTGAAAGTGATCAACGAATTCGGCGGTGAAATGCCGGAAACCTATGGTGTGCCGGTTGAAGAAATCGTCGAAGGCATTAAGCACGGCGTACGCAAGATCAACATCGACACCGACCTGCGTCTGGCATCCACTGGTGCGATCCGTCGCTTCCTTGCTCACAACAAGAGCGAGTTTGACCCCCGCAAGTACCTGAAGGAAACCGTTACCGCCATGCGCGATATTTGTATCGCACGCTATGAAGCGTTTGGTGCGGCTGGTCAGGCATCCAAGATCAAGGCAATCAACTTGGAAAAGATGGCTGATCGCTATGCGAAAGGTGAACTGGCGCAAATTGTGAAGTAAGCCAGCTCAAACCGCCCAACTAAAAACGCCCACCATCAAGTGGGCGTTTTTAGTTGCAGCAACTGCCCATTGTTATTTGCTTCATGCGGTCGATCACCGCCACCCGATCAGGCTCTCCACCAGTGCCCCAATCAGGAATCCCACCATACATCGCCTATATTGGTTAGATATGGGCCGATTCTTCATTCTGATCCCGCCCATCCCTCTATCAGGCAACTACCTATAAGGCGGTTGAGCATGAACCGGCGTCAATTTAACCAATGGGCCAGCCTTCTTCTTGCGCAGCTACTTGCTTCACCTGGTCATGCCGCAGGCAAACCGGTGATCGGCATGCTACTGAAATCGATGCGGAACGAGTTCTTTAAATTAATGGCTGACGCCGCACAGAAATATTACCGTGCCAAAGCGAGTGAATTCGAATTGCTGCTGGATGGTGTTCAGGAAGAAACCGACGTCAAAGGCCAGGAAGACATCATCAAACGCTGGGCTGGTCGGCAGCTGGATGCATTGATTGTGGTACCTGCCGACTCAGTCACCTTGTTACCCACCTTGCTGAAGGCCATCGAACGAGGCTGCTTGGTCATCAATATGGATAACAAACTGGATGACCGTGCGTTGGCTGCGGCAGGAGTTAATATCCCATTCGTTGGCCCCAGCAATTTCGCTGGTGCAAAAAGCGTGGGCGAATATGTGGCGCGCCAACTTCCAGCGGGCAGTTTTGTTGGGTTGATTGAAGGGCCGCCGAATTCGATCAACGCAAAAGCACGTAGTGATGGCTTCCGTGCCGCGTTACGAGCAGCAAACATGAATGTTGCCGGCATCCGTTCCGGTTTTTGGGAAGTCGAAAAAGGAAAAGCTGCCGCGTTGGAGCTGTTGAAAGCCTTTCCCGATATCAAGGCATTGCTATGCGGGAACGACAACATGGCGATTGGGGCCGCCGCAGCCGTAAACAGCAGAAGTGCCACCGTGTCGGTTCTGGTAGCCGGTTATGACCACATCCCCGCAATCCGTCCTTTGATTGCTGAAGGCAAGGTGGCAGCCACTGCCGATCAGCACCCGGAAACCCAGGTGGAATTCGCTATTGATTTGGCTACCAACGCCGTCAAAAAACGCATGATGCAAAGCGAGTTACCTACAATTGTCCAGACACCTGTACAACTGATTACCCAATGATTCTTCGCTGTATTCGATATGGATCACGCTGTTGCAGATTATTGACAGTCTGGATAATGACTGTGGCAGCTGCAAAAGCAGCGGTCACACTGGATGTGTATGCTGATGCTTATCCACCTTTCCTGAACATCCACAAAAACAGTTTGCGTGGCCCGATGGTGGAAGCTTTTGCCAAACTGATGGCTCAACGAGGGATCACCCCCCGCTTCATTGCCCAACCCACCAAGCGGGTGATGCTGACCATTGCCACTACCCCAAACAGTTGTGGACTGGCTGTCAATTTCTCACCCGGTGACGCGGAAACCATCACCTATGTTGCCCGAATTGCGCCTGTCACAATCGCCGTTTATGCCAGAAAAGACTGGAACCACGTCATCAAATCGGTTGCTGATCTCAAGTCGCACTCCATTGGCGCCATTGATATCGCCGAAATCCGAGATCTACTAGACCTGGCTGGTATCCGTTACGAACCACTAGCTAAAACCAGCAGCGGTATGCGAATGTTGGCCGCAGCACGATTCGATTTGTTGATCAGTGATCTGAACCCAGAGTATTTGACCGGTAAGGACCAACAGGCACATGATATCCACAACGTATTGACCCTCGCTCGCCTGGATCGTTGGTTGGCCTGCAACCCAAAAATTGATTCCACCACCTTATCCACCCTGCGGCGCACCTTAAAAACGGGCCTGTTCAATGAATCCACCCAAATAATCTGGCAGCAGCACGGACTGGTCGCCTACTGGCGTGAGGCCATGCAGGAATGGAATGACGTCGCTCCCCCTGTTAGTGGCAAATAAGTACATTTCCGGATCAGGCCACTCTCGGGCCAAACTGATCGATATAATAAGGCGCTATTGAGTACCTTTTCTAAAGCCATTCACGATGAAGTAACTCTGGCCCCCATTCTTCCATAACGTTTGGTCTGGATTTCGATTGTTGGGATTACAACCGATCCAAGTGTGAAATTCCCGCTGTACACCCGAACAGTTCGCATTGCTGGTATTAATGAATGTGGAGTTGGAGATCGCCACCTGCAGGCTAGAGTTTAGCCAAAGCGGGGAAATGAATTGGGTAGCTTTACCCAATTACCTATTGATCCCAATGCTGGATGTGATGGTAGGGCTAATACTGACCCGGTTGTTCAAGCATCGCCGGTTACTGTTGTGGCGGCCGGTTGCAGTGTTGTCCATTTCAGTTTGGTTATCCTTAACTTGCCAGTCCTTGGTGAAGTGAGGTGGCTTGAAGGTCCACGATCTAGAAGCGATTCATTTCACACCCGTCAACGTGATCTGGCTGGTTCTGTCGATATGGTATCTACTGATCCTGTTATTGGCACTGAAGCGTGTCCTAAAGGTTTCGTTACGGCGAGCAATTCTGGTCAGCATTACCATGATTCCGGGACAAATGGCCGGGGCCATGTTGTACTCAGAATCGCTATGGTGGCCGATGACAACAGACGCCCTGGCCGAGCATCCAGCCCCACCGTCACCCCTTGTCTTGGACGAGTCATTCCTGCGTGAGGAGAAGACACGTCTGGATGAGTATTTGGCTTCATTAGCCCCTGAACGTAAGGGAGTCGTCATTTCTGCAAGCTGCTGGCTACAGCACCACGACTACCCAGCTCTGCCAGTACCGGACGCGGTTATTGCATAAGCCATAGACCCATTATATTAATATTAGTATCTTCTAATATTAATATAATTAGATTTTCTTATTTTCTCCATTTAAAAAGCATATTGCTGCCGATCTGATTTCGGCAGGAACTTTTAGCTGGCAACTGACAATAAGGAGACATGATGAACCCTTGCAATTCCAATTCGCGTAAGGCGATTTCCCTATTTGCGCTCTCCCTGACATTGGCCTTATTCGCTGGGTGTGGCGGAGGCGGCGGTAGTGACAGCACTGGGACAACCACGGGTACTGGTACTGGTACTGGTACTGGTACTGGTACGACGACAGGATCGTCGGTTTCTGGGCTTCAGGTTGCCGAACAGGTCAGCGTCGTCGAGGCCAAATGACCCTTCCATCCACGCAACCAGTCCAGACAACTGCTTGACCGTGGCGCAGTGATTGACACAAAGGCATGCAACGGTTGCCGATGCAGCGGGCCATTTTGCCCGTGCAATGCACTGCAACGATGGAATCAAACAAATTGGAAATTGCGCGTTTAATTTAGGAGTGCTTCATGTCACAAGCTAAAACAACACTCATTGCCAGCCTTGTTGCCGGCATTTTTGCCCCAGTTGGTTCCATACTGGCGGACATCCCCGCCGATTCGGACTACAACAAGGACAAATCTCAACGGCATGTCCATGAACGAGCAGCGGAAACGTTCGATATGGTCAACGAAATCCTATGCTATTTTGGTCAGACCAAGTATGCCAGCTTCGTCAACAAAGGCCCTTACAAAGCAATGGTGGATGCCAACCAATGCTCATCCAGCCGTGACGATGGTAGCAACAGCACAGCCGATTCAAGTTCAACCAGCAACAACCCCAGTTACATGGACTGGGTTATCGATGTGACCCGAGCAGACAACACGTCGTCACAGATCGTGAAGTTCTGGATTGATGACAAGGGCGGGGGCGATGACGGCGCCATGAAAATCCATGCGCTGATGACCATCACCGAAGCCGCCAGTGACAAAAACCCGTATGGGCTGTTCAAGCTCGACTTCATCGGGCATCCCGTCGTCAATGGCCAGACCATGAGCGAACCTGGCATGCGCGGTTATATGGAAGTCGCCAAGAATGCAAGTGACGTAGCGGAATTGTCGTTTTTCAATACCAATAAAGAACGGCAGTCCAATCAAACCCGTTCAGAGAGTGCCGTTATACAGCGCGCGGCCGATGGATCATCTGGTTCAGGCAAGACCGGGACAGGCAAAGAATCCTTTTCGTTTGCCTTTGACAGCAGTCACTTCTTGCGCGGTTCGGCAGCTGAAAACACCTGCTTCAGCCGGGATCAGCGAGACGAGACGGTATGGCGCTACGGTCTCTACGATGTTGCCACCGGCCAGCGCGTCGATGTCAATTCTGGCTTTCCAATCAAGGTAGAGCAGGATGGGAAAAAGTATCACGGCTGGGTAGGATACTGGGGCTTGCACCTGCCACGCGAAGTGATGTTGAACAATGGCGACACAGTCTATAAGGAGGCATTCGGTAAAGATGGTGCAGCCACGCCATACACCCTGCTAAAGGCTGGCGGACGCCTTCAAAAACACACACGCAAGACCTTGACGCTAGCTGATATCGCCGGTGTGTTGTTGGACTGGCAGCCCATGAACAGCACTACGCGCTTCCAGATCAAGTGGGACAAAGATCAGGGCAAGTTTTTCAAGGTCAAATCCATGCCGGCCAAGCAAGAGGGCGAACAAATGTCCAATTGGGAGGAAATCAAACCGGCGGTCGCGCTGAGCGCTTCCGACTTGGAGAATCAGCATGATCTGAATGCGTGGTCGCAGGCATTGGGTGGGCAGGTTCGTGTCGCAATCAAAGAGGCAGACCCGACCCGGCCAGGTCAAGCGACGCTCAGGACACTGCTAAACACAACGCAAGCCACGGTGATGGTACAAACGTTTGTTGGTCCCAATGACTCGGTACCCTCGACACTTGCTTGCTTCGACAATTGCCCAGACGTATCCAAATTTGGGGTGGTTGGCCAGCAACCCTATTGGGGATTTGGCACGGGCCAACATGATTACACCTTTGACAGCACAACCATGCTGCTCAAAGAAGGTAATAAGAACGTCGTGCTGACCGCCACCTACAGTGGTGTTCGGAACATTAACAGCGGCCCCATGTTCGAACCGAATTCGACCAACATGAGCAAGCTCGCCTGCGACTGGAACACCTCACAGACATGTTCCTGGAAAGCCTGGCAAGTGCTGGATTCGTTCTACACATGGCAAACAGGCATTGACCAATGGAACCAGCTGGCGTTGTTGAAGGATAGTAGCGGCAAGATCTTGAAGTTCGATCAGCCCAAGCTGGTCACACTGGTCTATACCAACGCCGATTTAGGATTCAAGGAAACCAAGTTCCAATTGGAATACGGCGGATTTGGCAATCTGCACGGCATTCCTGGTGATTGCGTCCATCCAGAAACCAACCTGAAAACGGCTTGTGGTCCGAACGTCCGCTTCGTGCCCGTCTTTTCGATCCCAACCGGGACAGAGGTGACCGATGCCACGCCCGGATCGACCAAGACTTATCTTGTCAAGGCATTGGATATGGAACAACGCATGAAGAAAATCGACACCACGATGTGCAGCTCACTGACACTACCAACCAACGTTACATTACCCGATGGCTCGCACTTCAAGACGCCTGATGTCGGTGATGAACCGACCGTCTCCGGCGGTGCGGCAGTCGTGGGCGGTGTCATCAAGACAGAGTGACGGTCATCGTGCCATTCCGCCAGGTTCAATCGTGAACTTGAACAATGACATCTTGGAACGCTGCCCGGGGCCGCCAACGGCTCCGGCGCGGTGGTTCATTCCGGCATTGCTGGCACTGGCGCTCCACACAACGGTCTTTCACTTATTACCCGCCCCTACCGCTAAACCGCCCACGCAGTCGACAAAACACTTCGCGCTGTCATTACTTCGGCGTGCTACAACACTACCTTCTGCACCCTTGGACGCCGCCATCGCGCGATCTCGTCAACCCGACGCAGCGTTGAGACCTGGATCCGATCGGTTGAGACACCGCATTACTCATGCCACCGCCGCAGAGTCACCGGCAACGGCGACGAACGAGGCAACTCCTCCCGCGAACGAGCCTGTCGATCAATCGTTGCCGACCGTTCTCCCCCCCGTTCCCGACGTGGGTAGGGAAGCCATACAACCATTGCTTGATTTCGGCCAGCGTCGCCGCTGGGGTATTTCGTTTACTGGGCCGTCACCAGCAAGTGCGGACCCACTTTTTGAGGAAGCACGACGACTGGATGCCCAAAACCAGTACCTGTCGAGTCTGGCAATATCGATTGGCACACGCATCGCCCACGCGCAGCTACAACTGCAGGGCTCCTCGCCTGCCACACATTGCAGCGTGACGCTGGCTGCACATAGCGACCCGTCAATTGACTGTGCAACGCCGCAGCAGCATGCATGGCTCGTCGACAATCTCGACCCGGCAAGCTTCCCAAAACCTGAATCGCACTTTCCGTCGGCAGCATTTCTGATCGCCATCGACGGCGACGGAGCACTGCATTTCTCAATCACCCGTGCAGAACCCGCCAGTCTCGCAAAGGCCGAATGATCGGCAACGATCAACCCAAATGCCGCCCTCACCCCAGTTGACGGGACACGAGATGCGTTCTCTACACCACCTTGGTGACGGATTTGGGATAATGAACATCGAACCCTTTCCATTGATGTAACCATGAAACAGATATTGATCGATTTTGCGCGCAACCTGTGGGCTGGCGGACGCCTGCTCGCGCTGCGACCCGTGGACGTTCGAGATTTTCGCAGCACGCCGGAACAATTCGTACTGCTCGCATTTGTTGGCATCGCCATGCAGATTGCGATGGACATGGCAGAGCATCCCTGGTCTGGTTATCTGAACTGGCCTTCGTTACCGTATTATCTGCTGCTACCGGTACTGGATCTGTTCATGGGCTTATGTCTCGCCCGGCTCTACCGGCGGCGCCGGCTGATGGCATGGTGGCCCATCGCGGGGATGGTGGTTTCCTGCTGGATAACCCTCACATTATGGCCACTGGTCCGATGGGACAACCTGCAATTGCATGGCGTGGATCAAATCATCTGGTCTCGCGCGTACGTAATCATGATCGGATTGACGATCTGGACCATGGTGGTTTTGCTGCTGGCGTTGAAACGTGCATTGAACACCTCGCTGCGACAGGCAATTTTGGTATGCGTTGCCATGTTCCCATTACAGTTCGTCGCGGCCATGCTCGTCAACGAGCCATTGTGGCTGGCCGCAACACAAGAGGATATTGCCGATACGGCCGTTGCCAACACGCCATTGGTGCTCGACGAGTCGTTTCTTTATGAAGAGAAAGACCGTCTCGATCGACAACTGGCATCATTGAAGCCGCAGCGACCCGGTGTGGTGGATACTTATTTTCTGGCGGTTGCTGGTGACGCATCGCAGCGCGTGTTCAAGCACGAGGCGCTGGCCATCCGCCAATTGTTCGACACGCGTTTCGATACTGCAGGCCGTTCGGTCGTGCTGATCAACAGCAACATCACTGCCGGACACCGGCCTCTTGCAACACGGACCAGTATCGAAACAACGTTGCAACAAATTGGCACCGTCATGGATCCAACAGAGGACGTGTTGGTTTTGTATCTGACGTCACACGGCAGTCCTGACCATGAATTCGTGTTGTCGTACGAACCCCTGTCCCTCTTGCCTATCACGCCAAACTGGCTCAAGGAAACGTTGCAGCGGGCCGGTATCCAGTGGCGTGTCATCGTGGTATCCGCTTGTTATTCGGGCGGATTCATCCCCCCATTGCAAAACGATACCACGTTGCTGGTAACGGCCGCCGACGCGACTCATCCATCGTTCGGATGTGAAGATCGAGAACAGTTCACCTTTTTTGGACAGGCCATGTTCGACAATGCACTGCGCCAGACCCGTAGCTGGCAACAGGCGTTTGAACAAGCCAAAACCAGCATTCGCGAACGCGAACAGAAAGAAGGGTTCGAGCCCTCCAACCCTCAGCTGTCAATTGGCCGCGCGGTGCTCTCCAAACTGTCCGCAGCATCTTTCAATAGCGGCGACGTGCCATGACAAACAAGTTTTTCCGAGGGTCGTAACACGCTACAATGCCCACTTTCCTCAAGGCGGTTGATATGGATATCGGCATCGTGGACATGTGGGCCTATGTGGTCGCCTCATTACTTTTGATCATTTCTCCCGGCCCGGGCACACTGAACATTCTTGGTTGGTCTATCCGATCTCGCCGATCCGGCATGATGGCGCTGGCAGGCACCAGCGTTGGCGATGCGACATTGATGACGCTGGCCGCACTGGGTGTGGCGGCACTACTCAAGTCGTATCCAATCGCCTTTGAACTGGTCAAATATGCTGGCGCCGGTTATTTGGTCTGGCTAGGCATCCAAGCATGGCTGGCTCGCGGTGGCGAAGTTGTGGCCGTACCACCAACCGATGGTCATGCGTTTCGCCGTGGGCTTACGGTGACCCTGTCAAATCCCAAAGCAATCGTGTTCTTCATGGCATTCTTCCCACAGTTCGTCACGCCGGAAGCTGGCGTACCGGCATTTGTCGTGCTTGGTGCGTCTTTCCTCACAATGAACTGCGTGTATCAGCTGGTATTGATCCACAGCGCAGCCAGTATTGGCCGACGCCTGTCGTCGACGCCGCGTTTCGGGACGACACTGAATCGGCTGGTTGGCACGGTCTTTGTTGCATTCGGTATACGATTGGCAATCGGGAATTAGTCCCTGTTGCTGATGTCCGACTCACACATGGTGGTCATTTAATTCGTCGTTATTTGAGCCTTGCGTTCACCACTTTTTTTCACTTTACTCGTCAGCTATTCATGGATCTCATTATTCTGTTGAAAGCCCTGATTCTTGGGCTAGTCGAAGGCTTAACTGAATTTCTTCCCATTTCCAGCACTGGTCACCTGATATTGGTTGGCGCCCTGCTTGATTTCAATGATGACAAAGGCAAGGTATTTGAAGTCGTGATTCAACTAGCTGCGATCCTGGCCGTCTGCTGGGAGTACCGTGTCAGGTTGATCAATGTCACCAAGGGATTGACCACCCACGATGCCACATCACAACGGTTTGTGATGAATGTTTTGATTGCTTTCATGCCCGCTGCTGTATTAGGTTTTTTACTGGTCAAGGCCATCAAGACATACCTGTTCAACGCCATTTGTGTGGCAACCGCATTCATAGTAGGTGGCATTATTATTCTGTGGGCAGAATCTCGTGCCAGTACGCACACACGGGTGCAATCTATTGATGAGATGACACCGATGGATGCCTTCAAAGTTGGTGTCGCACAATGCTTTGCCATGATTCCTGGTACTTCCCGCTCCGGTGCAACCATCATCGGCGGCATGCTGTTCGGTCTATCACGTCGAACTGCCGCGGAATTTTCCTTTTTCCTGGCCATTCCCACCATGTTTGCGGCCACGGTATATGATGTCTATAAACACCGTGACCTGTTTGTGATGTCGGATGCTCCGGTGTTCCTGGTTGGCTCCATTGCCTCATTCGTATCAGCATTCTTCGCCGTTCGCGGGTTGTTGCGTTTCATTTCGAATCACACCTTTGAAGTGTTCGCTTGGTATCGAATTGTCTTCGGCATCATCATTCTGTTGACCTACTACTTCGGCTGGGTCAACTGGTCCGCCTGATCGTTCTGCACCGCGCCCGGCGATCATCGCTGGGCGTATTCCCCGACATTCCGTTTCTGGCAAATCCCCCATCTGTCAACTAAGCTGGAACCTGAACGCGCTAGCAGAAGCCGACGCGCACCGTGTTAGATGGTTCTTGTTAAATTGATTTGGGGAGAGTCGTATGTCTTGGAACGTCGGGACTCGTCTAACGGTCGTCTTGATCGTTGTCGCCACCGTTCTGCTCGCCATTTCAGGCGTTTATGGTTCATGGTCAACCAAGAAACAGCTTGAAAACCGACTTCAGGAAGAGGTATCGGGCGTCACCGCACGGTTGCAAGGTAGCTTGCCATCCATGTTGTGGAACTTTGACAAAGCCCAAATCGGCAAGACCATCGGTGCCGAAATGCACTCCAATACCATTGTCGGATTATTCGTATCGTCTGACCAAGGCGTAGTCGCTGGCGTGTTGAAAGACACTGGCGGCAAGCCACAGTCATCCACAACTGTCCCCAAATATGAAGGTATGACCACCGAAGTCGATCTGACTTATTCCGAAGAAGGGAAAAATCAAAAGGTCGGCAAAGTTAAAGTGCTGGTCTCCACTGCTGAAGTTGACGCCATCCTGCAACAAAACCTGATCGCACTGATTGTACAAATCATAGTGCTCGATGTACTGCTGATCGTCGCACTTTCCTGGGCAGTCAACCGCGTGGTATTGCGGCCACTCAAACAAGCCAGAGATGCACTGAAGAATATCGCCAGTGGCGATGCAGATTTGACTCGCCGCCTGGATGAATCCCGCAAGGATGAATTTGGCGAACTATCACATTGGTTCAATGTATTCGTAGAACGCATCCGCATGGTGGTAAGTGACGTGTCAGACAGCGCCATTCGTTTGGCCTCGGCGGCAGATGAAACCAGTCGAACCAGTGAACAAGCCTCCGAAAATGCAGCCCGCCAAGTGGTGGAAGCGGACAGCATGTTGCAGCACACCCGCAGTGTACTCAATCAGTTGGAACAGGTTGCTGACAGTACAGGCACCGCACAGCAAATGGTCACGGCAGCTGTCTCACAAGCCGAGCAAGGCAAAAACATCATTCGCGAAACCGGGTACGTGATCAATCAGCTATCCCAAGATGTGGTAAGTGCTGCGAATGTCATCTCGCAACTGGATACGGAAGCCCAGCGTATCAAAACCGTATTGCAGGTCATCGAAGAGATTGCGGGGCAAACCAATCTATTGGCACTGAATGCCGCCATTGAAGCAGCCCGCGCTGGTGAACAAGGGAGAGGGTTCGCCGTTGTAGCAGATGAAGTACGAAAGTTGGCTAATCGGACTGCCGTATCAACGGGTGAAATTCAGGAAGTCATCAAACGGTTACTGGAAGGCTCACGCAATGCTGTTCAGGTCATGAGCAGCTCTCGAGAACTTGCCGATGCCGGGTCAGAGCAAACCCAACGTGCTGAAGAAGCCATGGAAACCATTGTTACAGCGATCGCCGAAGTACGGGAGGTCAATGATTCAATCTACGCCATGACCAACGAGCAACGCACATTAGTCCATGAAGTTGAGGGCCGTGTAACCAATATGCAAGGTACGATTCACGACAGTTCAACCGCAGCGGAAGAAACCGCAGCAGCCAGCCATGAACAGGCTAATTTGGCGGAAGGCCTGCAAGCACTGGTGGCAAGATTCCGGATTTAAGCGCTTCTTCCAATAAGATGGCCGCCATATGGCGGCCATCTTACTGTTGCAATGTGGCTATTCCTGGATCTTGAACAGGCGCATCTGCGGAGCCGGCGAATTGGCACCGAAATAACGGTCGAAAATACGCAAGGCCTCACCTGAACGCTCCGATTCCACTAACGCTTCGTTCACCACCTTCTGCAAGCGCTTTTCTCCCTTGCGAATACCGATACCAAAGCTTTCGATGCCCAATGGCATTTCAGCTACGGTCAATCCGGCGCTCGCCGGCTGCTTGGCAATATTGCCATTCAGTACAGATGCAGGGCCTGCAACAGCTTCACATCCACCGCTCACCAATGCCTTGAAGGCCTGATCATAGTCATCCTGCACGACCTGCACAGCAGTCGGTATGTTCTCTTTGACCAATCCAATAGTCGATGTACCGCTTGCCACACATACCTTTACACCGGCCAGTTGCTTCAGGTCGCGGAACTTGTTTGCTTTGGCTGCAATCTTTTGTACGGTAACAAAATAACCCAGGCTGAAATCAACCTGTTTTTCTCGTTCCAGGTTCTTGGCAAACGTTGCAACTACCATATCAACACGTCCCTCTTTCAACGAGGGAATCCGGTCATCAGGTTCAACCGTCTTGAATATTGGCTTGGCGCCTAGCTTCTTCGCCACCATCTGGGCAAACTCAATGTCATAGCCTGAAACAGTACCTTTGTTCTTGTCGAAAAAGCTGAAAGGTGGCGAATTGGCGCGCACACCGATCACAACCTCACTTTTCTTCTGTATCTTGTCCAAGTCGTCCGCGAATGCCGGGAAGGCAGCCAAACATGCGGCAATGGCCAGTGGGAGCTGTCTTATCATTTGTTTCACCATATTTGGGGATGCTCTATGAGAATTATTAGTTTTCGCCACACGGAATAGCAAAAAAATAATGGCGATATCGAGATGATATCGCCATATCAGTTATTTTGTATGTACTTATTTAGTTATTTTCAATGACGTTGGTAGCTTGATTAGTACAAACTCATTGTCGTCTGCGGCTTTGCGGCCAATATGTCGGCCGACACTGAACGGAAAATTATTGTCGTCCATTACCAGTAATGTGTGTTCGTCCAACACAGCGATATCTTCAATGGTATTGAACGGCATTGCAAACGTACCACCCAACCCAATGTCGCCGTCACTGGCTGTACCACTGATACCGTCCGGGTCCTTGATTGACAGCAAATCGACCAGCTCTGTTTTCTCTACATAGTCACGCACTTTACCCAGGTTGATCCTGAACAACCGCTTGAAGCCGTTCAAATCACCCTGGCTACCATCTCGCTCGATCACGATGCCTTCCTGGGCATTGAACAAAGTGAAATCACCAATATTCGTCCCCTTGGCATCCAGCTTGTACTTGTAGGTATTACCTGTGTACTGACGTTTAGTAAGGTCAAACTCATGGATCAAAAGGGTTTTCTCATCATGACCGCTTAAGGGCAACTCCAGCAACGGATACAGCTTAGTTCCATCCGTGGATAACGCCATACCTTCAAAACCACCACTCCGTTTGGCGCGGAAAGCATTACTGGCACTTGTCTGTCGATACGGCCATACCAGCCCATTCATCCAGGGTGTATTTTGGCCGTTTTCGTCCTGCATATTGGTTCCATCATCGGAATCTGGCCCGTTGTAGATCGGGAAATCGCCAAACAGATAGGCCGTGCGGATCGAAGGGTAGCGTTCCTGAGTACGGAACAAGGCACGGAAATCAAAACTCTGGATATCAGTCCTAGCCTCCATTTTATTAGCCATGATTACCCCTGCAAGGGTATCGGTCATTTGCTCAAAACTCACTGTACGGTTTTGATAGACATTGCCGTGACTATCTTTGCCGGATCTGGGATTAAGCTTGGTTTCAATATTGAAGCGAACCTGCCTGGCATTCGCTACCCGCTTGACCGCATCGGTATGAGATTGGCCAGCACCGGTATTGTAAAAGTCGATGTAAGCCGATACCAAGTCAAACAAATCCTGTGTAGTCGGCATCACATATGGGCTGATATACCCTTTCTTGGCGGCCAATGCAGTAGACACTGGTGACAACGCCAAGTCGTTTTTCTGGTCTGGACCACGGAACAGTTTATCGCACACAAAAGCAGATTGGATTTCCGACTGGGTAAGATCCTTGATCAGACGCTCGTCAGCAAAAGCATAGGGCTTGCCATCAGCACGGCGGCACTTGACTGCCTCAATATATGGGTCATGTTTGATGATCGAGACACCGTCCTTTGTCATCCCCGTATCCGTCTCGATTGTTGTCATCAAGTAATCCAGCGCGACTTCAAAAGCAGGCAAGGTATTCTCTGGACGCTGGTTACGACCACCCCGATGCCCTTGGGCATCAAACTTTCTGATATCAATCAGGCCATCCGCTGTCAGGTAATCACCTGCCTTACCATCACCATTCGCATCAAACCCGGCTACAGCTTGGTAAAGTAGATCCGGTCGGTCAGAAATGATACCGTTGACACCCGCTTTCAGTAGCTTGGTCATGTCATCAAGCGTATTCACCGTCCAGGTCACCACAGGAAAACCTGCCGCTTTCATCGATGTAACATCATGAATATCTGACACTGCTTTTTTCAAATCAGCCGGTGTTTTGCTGCCTCGCGCATAGTGCGCATCAGCGCTGGACTTGACCCCATTTACGTCATACTTCAGTTGAACAAAGTAAGGTGAAAAAACAGGTGGGCGTTTACCACCGTGCGCAAGTGCATGCGCCCTTGCCGCATTCATGATGCGTAGTGCTGAAGCTTCCTCGCTGAATGGGTTTTGGGGAGAACGGATTTCCTGGCCCTTGTTCTCGATATCCGGTAGCGGAATCGGTGCCTCCAGTACAATGCCATTGGCGTCGGTATGAATCAGGAACGGCCCAAATTCATCACCGAACCATAACGTACCATCTGGCGCTCGTTGCATCGATTCAATATCGAAATCCGCACCGGTCAAGACTCGATCTTTGGTGAACTGATTAGTCAAGGCAAACGGAATCATTTTGTTGGGATCCTTCAGTTCGATAAATCCCGTCACTTTGACATTACCATCCCCGCCCACTTTGGTTTTAAAAGTGGGGTACACAGTATAGACACGCAAATTGAAATCTGCCGAATTCTCAATTGTGCCGTAACCGTTATCCGCCATCACGGCATAGCTGCCATCAGCGTTACGCAAAACAGCCGAAAAACCCTGTACTGGCTGTTTTGCAAATGGTGCAATCTGGCCATTCAAATCGCCTGTTACATACTGACCAGACACTGGGCCTTCGGCAAAAGTGGCTGCTGGCAACACTGCATGGCCTGCCAAGGTGGCTGCGGCTTCCGCATTACTACTTTCTGCATTGCATGCACCGAGCAAGCCGATGCTGACTGCTATGGCTGTTAGTCTCATGGAAAAGGGCAAAATGGCCATCATACTACTCCGCGGAAAAAACACGGATGCTAGCGACCAGGCGTGACAAGCACTTGAATACTATGTTGCAGCTTTATTACTGAATACGAAAAAGGGCAATACCGCTGGTATTGCCCTTTTAATTGAGTTCGCCTACTAACTAATCAGACTTGTCGTGCTTTTTTGTGCTCGACGAAACGTTCGATATGACCAAGCAATTCATCTTCCTGATACGGCTTACCCAGATAGACGTTGACGCCCAACTCATTAGCGTAGTTACGGTGCTTTTCCGCAGTACGTGATGTAATCATGATGATTGGAATATGGCGGGTCTTCTCATCGCTTCGAATATGGCGGGTCAATTCAAACCCATCCATCCGAGGCATTTCGATATCGACCAACATCACATCAGGCATGACGTCCTGAATCTGCTGCAAAGCATCAACACCATCCTTTGCAGTAATCACCTGAAAGCCTTCACGTGCCAGTAAACGGCCCGTAATCTTGCGTACTGTCAACGAATCATCGACCACCATCACCACTGGAACCATCGACAAGGCATCCGGTTGCGACTGCACCGGTGCTTGTCCTTGGGCCTGCCCTTGTTGCTGGGCATTCGCAGTCTCAATCCGGTTCAATAGCAACAACGGATTCAGAATCAGAACAATATCGCCGTTACCCAGTACAGTCGCCCCTGCAATACCTGGGACACGCGCCAGTTGTGGGCCAATGTTCTTAACCACCACTTCCTGGTTACGCATCAGATCATCCACATGCAGCGCAATCCGCTGACTACCACTGCGGAGCAACACGATCGTACTGTAACGCTTGGATTCCGGCTGATGTTCTTGGTCTCCCAGTAACCGCGGCAAGTAGGTGAACGGATACTCATTACCCAACCAAGTTGCTTTCTTCTGTTCGTACAAACGCTCCAGATCGGCCAGTTTAAGTTCCTGTACTTGCTCAACCATCACAGATGGGATGGCATACTTCTTGTTGGCCGCCGTCACCAATACCGTTTGGGTTACCGCCAATGTCAACGGCAGGTGAATGGTAAAACGAGTTCCTTTCCCGATCTCCGAATCCAACTGAACACGGCCGCCAAGATCGGAGATTTCGTTCTTGACTACGTCCATGCCGATACCACGGCCGGATAGCTGGCTCAGTGCATCAGCAGTGGAGAAGCCTGGCTCGAAGATCAAGTACATGGCTTCTTCATCACTCAACACCTGATCAGCGGTGATCAGCCCCTTGCTGATGGCTTTTTCGCGAATCTTACCCAAGTTCAAGCCTGCACCATCATCGGCCAGAATCAGGACCAATTCGTTACCTTCCTGTTTCAGACTGAGTGAAATCTCACCTACTTCCGGCTTGCCCGCTTCAATCCGTTTTTCCCGGCTTTCAAGGCCATGGTCAATCGCATTACGCAGCATGTGCTCGAACGGCGAAGTCATCTTCTCCAGCATCGAACGGTCAATTTCCACACGCCCGCCACGGATCTCCAAGTTGACTTTCTTACCCACTTCCTTACCGGTCTGACGAACGATACGGTACAAACGTTCACTGACACTGGAGAATGGAACCATTCGAATCCGCATCAGTTCCTGCTGTAGATCCTTGGTCATACGGCCTTGCTGTAACAGCGCGGCATCGGTTTCATCCAGATTCTTCAGCAGGTTATGTTGAATTGTCGCAACGTCATTCACACTTTCTGCCATAAAGCGGGTGAGCTCTTGCAAGCGCGTGAATCGATCAAATTCCAACGGATCAAACTCGTTGTCTGTCTGAATATGTGACATGCGGGAGGCCATTTGCGACTCAGCCTGAATTTCGATCTCCCGCAATTGGGTGCGCAGACGCGTCACGTTATCTGTCAGATCCAGCAGCGATTGCTTCAGGGCCAACATTTCCGCTTCCATTCGCGACCGGGCGATCGCGACTTCACCAGCCTGGTTTACCAGTCGGTCAACCAGATCAGCACGTACACGCAAGGTACTCTTGGCCGCATCAGCATCAACCAGACCCATCGGCATCGCGGGTATTGCCAGATTACCGGCGGCTTGAGATGCTGCCACTACATCAGCCGCAGTCTCTGCTGACGACTTGCCCTGTAGAATGTCGATCAGCTCGTTCACCTGATCAAGCTGCGACTCTAATTCATCAAAATCGTCACTAGTCGGTGCGGTTTCCTGCAACCCGATGACCTTGGTTTCAAGGTTATGCGTTGCCTCACCCAGACGCATGGCGCCGGTCATCCGCGCACTACCTTTCAAGGTATGTAACAACCGCTGTAATGCCTTGGACATTTCATAGGCAGCGGGATCCGTACGCCAATCTCTCATGACTTTACTGATCTGCGGTTGCAGATCGTTCACTTCCTCGATGAAGACCGGCAACAATTGCTCATCGATGTCATCCTGTACTGAGTAGGTTGCTTCAGCGGTCTCTTCTGCTGGTACAGCATCAAAGCTGGGTACAACCTGTACTGCTGGTGTTACTGGGGACAATATCTCCACCGGTTCATCAGGTATCACCACGTCTAGAACAGGTTGTTCATCTTCCTGCTCCTGGTCCGCTTGTGGCGCATCAACCTCCAATTCAACATCAGCTATCACATTAACCACTGGTGCAGATTCAGAAACCGGTTCAGCTTCAACGGCAGGTTGCTCTGGGAACACGTCCACAGCAGGCAGTTCAATGACAGGTTCATCCAGATTTACCGAGAGTTCATCGTGAACGACTGGCTCCGACACCGATGCTTCCACTGCAGCAGGGGCAGCTATCTCTTGAGTAACGGAGGGTAGATCCGGGGATTCAGCCAGCCCAATTACTGGTAACGTATCCGACGGTTCCATCTCAGCTGGCACTAGCTCAATCGCAGGCAATGCCTCCGGTGGTGTCAGCTCAATCGGCTCCTCCACCAGATACTGATCTTGATCCAGTGCTTCGACTTCTGGTAAATCGATCGCCAGCAACGCATCTTCTGGCAGATCATCCAAGCCTATAGGTTCGGTGATGGGCATCCCCGGCTCTAATGGCCCTTGCTCATCCGTATCAAAACTCAGCCCAATTTCATGCTCAGCTATTATGTCCAGCGAAACAGCTGGGCTCTCAACAACAGTGTCATCCCATGTCAGTGCTGCTGGTGTAACATCACCAGGCACTGCTTCAAGTGTCGGCAATTCAAAACTGAACCCCTCGTTCACAGGAGCCGGCGGTGCTTCAACTTCATCCACCAAAGGAACATCACTTGGCGCACGCAGGCGAGTTGCCACCTCGTCCAGCTTTTGCACCAGTTCAGGTGCTGCAGGCGGTGCCAGCTTGGCATTAATAGTCAAGAACATGACATCAAGCTGCGCAATAGCCTCCGCAAAGGTTTCGATGTCGGCAGAGTCCAGCCGTTCCGGCGCTTTCATCTGGCCTTGAATGCACAACTCCAAACCATGCCCAAGCTCACCCATATCCTGGAATCCGGCAGTCCGACAAATACCGCATAAGGTATGTGCCGCATGCAGAAACTGATCCGACACAGCCCGACCCGGATGCTCACGCAACAACGCCTGCTGCTGATTCAAGGTAGAAAGGTAGCGAGCTGCCTCGTTGGTGAAAATGTCAAACAACACTGACGAAATCACTACATCACCGATATGCAGGTCTACCTCGTCTGGTTCACTGGCCTCTACCGGCTCAGCAGTTACAGGCTCGGTACCAAACGAAAGCTCAAACGCAGGCTCCAATATCGACGGCACCTCAGCAGGTGGCACCGCCTCCGCCAAATCCAAGGTTGGCACATCCAGTGATGCTGGCTCCAACTCGGCAACAGACTCAAGCGAGGGCAAATCCAGTGCTGCTTCAGGACCGCGAACAGCCGAACTTGGTGCAGGTGGCTCTTCACCAGCTTTCAATGCTTCAGCCAACTCGAAAATTTCGCTGGCTTCTACCGATGCACTACCCTTGTCACGCAACTCATCAATCCACACGGCAAAGCTGTCATGCGACATATTGACTAGACGCAATACACCAGCAGTCGCAGGCAAATCATCCTGCAAAACCTTGTTCATGACCTGCTCGACCGACCATGCCACCTCGCCAAGATGGTTCAGGCCAACCATGCGACCTGATCCCTTCAACGTATGGTAGCTGCGACGAATCACTGTCAGCGCTTCCTTGTCGCGTGGGGACGCAGTAATGATTTCAAGATTGCTGCGGATATTGGCCAATACATCCACAGCCTCTTCCAGATACACTTCCAACAGTTCCTGATCAACCGCTTCGTCACTGACAGGTGCCGGTTTAGGCTGAGCTTCTACAACGGGCTTTACTTTCTCACCCACCATCTCGCTGACCGTTGCCACCAATGCCTCGATTGGTTTGCCTTCAGCCTCTTTCAACGCAGACAGCGCAGCTGCACTTTGTTGACCAAGGGCATTGTCAGCAATCAAATCTGCATTTTGCTGCAATGTTTGTAAAGTAGCTTTCAGCTGTTGCTGTGCCGCCTGGTCTTTCGGATTGTCACGCAACACTTCCAACAACTCTTGCGCTTGCTGTTTCTGCTGGCTGACTTCAGATTCAACGGTTGCTTCTTCAGTTGCTGCCTCGTTGACACTTTCGGTCTCGCCACGCAATTTACGCAACATCGGACGCAAAATTTCCTGGCGATTGGGTCGGTCGTTCTGTGTGGCTTCTACATAGAAACCCAATGCTGACAATACTTCTGCCAACAACTCCAGTTCAGCCGGATTCAGCTCCACACCAGCATCTTCATAACGGGCTGTCGTTTCCTGGCTCCACCCCAGCAATTCAGCGGCATCATTAAGCTCGGTAATAGCCAACGCGCCTTGAATCTGGCGGAAGTAAGGCTGCAGGCCAGCTAACTCACCGCGTTTGGACGAGTCACGGAAAAACGCGTCTAGACCTTGTTCGATATGTTGAAGGTTGACTTGAATCTCATGCATCAGCTGCGATTGCAGCATTTTGGCCTGTGCATCACGCGCCAACTCATCCAGCTGTGGCAGATCCGGCAATGAAGCATCGATTTTGCCAGTGCGCGCCAACGCATCCAGACGTGCACTCATGGCCTGCAACTGGCCAGGTAGTTCTTGCGGGGGATTCACTGGATGCTCACACAACGCATCCAGCAACAGGAATGCCGTTGCAACATCCAACGCAGCAGCTTCAGAAATAGGATTGCCCTGCACTGAATGGACAGCCGCTTGTAGGTTCTGCAAACAAGGTTGCAATCCGTCCAGATCAAACACCACCGACTTGTTGACCAAACCGGCCAATGAGTCAATCACCAGTGTCAGCTTGTCCGCCTGACCACCTGCAGCACGCGCCCATGCGTCTTTGGCTTGGGTAAGCAGATCGCGCATGGCACGGGCGGCTTTTTGACGCGCAGCATCCACACTGGATTCCGGCACATCGTCAGCGGGCATCAATTCGTCAAGCGCAAACGACTGTTTGATCTGACGCAATGTATCGGTTGCTTCGGACGAACGCGCCAGATAGTAAAGAATATCGCGCTGCAGTCGATCCGCAACGGTTTGCGAACCTTCAGCCAGTCGACGTAACTGAATATTGATACGTGCAAACAATTGCTTGGCAACATAATCAATATCAACAGCTTTACTGGCGATGGCTTCCACCAAACCAGCAGCAGTCCACCAGAAAGTACGTTGACGCGGGGATCGCACTGCGGTTTCAATCGCACGTAAGGTCTGGGCCATGATTAACAGCCCATCTTCTCCCCCCCTCAACCACTTCAGTAAGCCCAGTTCATAACGTGCGCGCTGGGCTTTGACCAGAGCTGGCAAGTCGCTATCTGCAACTGGTGCTGCATTGGCAGGAAGAGAAAAAGCATCCAAGCTTGGGAAAAACAGATCGCTTGGGGAAACCTTGGTGATACCACGTGCCAGTTTGATCCTCTCATACTCTGGATAGAGTCTGAGTGGCATGTCCGGCGTACCGTTCATCAGCGCTTCAAGGTAACGCCCACAACCGTCGACAGCCGCCGCCAATGCATCCAGCACATCAGCGGTCGATTCGGTCTCACCTTTCTCGATGGCGCCAAGTGCCAGTTCCATTTCTTCAGAAACACGCGCCGCGCCATCCAGGCCCACCATCTGCAACGCACCGGTAACCTGGTGGAGATGGGTACGGCCGAACTTCAGCTGCGAGGTATCCGCAGGAGATGCCCGGTATTGTTCAAGGCAAGTTTTGGCTCGCTCCAAGGCCTGGTCAATTTCAGCTTTGACCCAGACCAGCGAGCCGACATCGAATTCGCTATGTACGCGCATGAGGCGGCCCGATTTTTATGAGAGTTTAAAGCCGGCTACGGAACCTTTCAGTTCTGCCGCCAGACCCGTCAACTGACCGATCTGTACAGCGGTCTGTTTGGTACCGGCAGTGGTCTGCTCGGTAATGTTCAAGATGTCCGTCATCGAATGGGATACATCATCCGCCATCTTCGACTGCTCCTGGGTTGCGCCGGAAATGCGTTGAATCAGCGATGCCAGATCGCGCGATACCTGACGAATCTCCAACAAAGCCTGACCCGCCGCATCAGACAGCTTCGCACCTTCAACTACACCCTGGGTGGATACTTCCATCGCCGCTACCGCATCGTGGGTATCGCTCTGAATGGTCTTCACAATCGCGCCGATCTGCTTGGTCGCTTCAGCAGAACGTTCCGCCAGTCGTTGTACTTCTTCTGCAACCACAGTAAAGCCTCGACCTGCTTCACCGGCCGACGCGGCCTGAATCGCCGCGTTCAGCGCCAGTACGTTGGTCTGTTCGGTAATATCGGAAATCAGTTCAACGATTTCGCCAATTTCCTGTGAGCTTTCACCCAGTCGCTTAATCCGTTTCGCAGTCTCTTGGATCTGTTCACGAATTTCGTTCATACCCTTAATTGAGTTATCCACCGCCTGCGTACCTTTTTCCGCAGCTTGCAGCGATTGCTCCGCCACTCGGGCTGACTCGGAAGCAGTATCTGCTACGTCCGAAATCGACTGTGCCATTTCCTGTACACGGTTGTTGGCAGTCACAATTTCGGTCGACTGGCGTTGTGCAGCATCCAGCAGTTCATTCGAAATCGACTGCGCTTGCGCCGCAGCGCTTGTTACCTGCTCGGTAGCCTTGTTAATACCGATAATCAGCGAACGGAGTTCGTCAATCGTATAGTTCATGGAATCAGCGATCGCCCCGGTCAGGTCTTCCGTCACCGACGCACGTACGGTCAAGTCACCATCCGCCAAGTCCGACATTTCATTCAGCAATCGCAGAATCGCTTCCTGGTTCCGTTTGTTTTCACGTTCAGATTCCAGACGACGTCGCTGTGCTTCGGCCGCGTTCACACTACCCAACATTACCAACGACGCTACCGCGCCCATGCCAAATAGGGCAATCAGTGCGTAGGTAAGTGCGCTGCCACCTTGCAACTGATATGCATCCGCTAGCTTCTGGGAGTCTTTCAGCAGGTTTTCACTCTCGGCAAAGATCGTCTGGTTAGCCAAACGGGTGTTCACCAAGTTCTGCATGTTTCGGGAGAAGGTACTGACCACCGTTTCAAAGTCTTTGAAGAGTTTCTTGATCTCTTCAAGCTTCTCACGGGTCTCAAGATGTTTCACCGGGGTCAGCCGTAATTCCTCACTACCGTCCAGCATACCTTGCAATGTGTCACGGAAAGTGTTGGCATCCTTACCCAGCAGAAACACCACTTCCGGGTTAATGATCTCACCCGCCAACATGGCGTTGGCGTTTTTCGCCATACGCTGCGTCAACACTACCATCTGTTCGGCCAATTCGCGATCGTGTTCAGGTGCGTTGGTTTCTTTCAGCAGTGAAACCAATTGCTGTGTTGCTTCCAGCAGCTTCGCATCATTGGCATTGATTGAGCTTACGCTCTTGGTAATCGTAACGATGGTCTGCTTGTTGTTCAGAATCGTTTCAACAGTTGGCGTACGCGGGTTAGGTAGAAAACTTGATTGCCATACTTTCTGAATCGAATTCAGGAAAGTGACCGGTGCACCCGTCGATTTGGGTACTGCATCACCACCATCACGCAGTAATGACAAGTTTTGACCAAACTGGGTGTAAGACTCTTTCAGCGTGTCAAACGCTTTCTCGTTACCTTGGATCGCTTGCGCTGCCGCACGTGCCATCCGTTGCGACAACATCTGCATCTCGGTAGAGGTTGCACGACGGATTGAATTATGGTTTGACGAACGGATGTCCCACAATACCAGCGCACCAGCACATGCCAGACACACCACAATACCGGTGGTGAAAATGGTTGACTGACGACGAGTTGGCAAATGGCCAATCAACGGTAGCGGTGCCGGCATGTCGGAATCGCTTGTAGTACGAAGCTTTTCGATGATGGAGACAGTCTTGGACGGATCGAACGGGCGATCGCCGCTACCATCGCCGCCACGGCCAGTCAACTTGCCGAACAGATTTTTAATGTTGTCGGATAACGCCATTTTTCTTTCTCTCCCTCACCGAACAAGTCGGGGACGACTGAATTTTGGAATCACGCGGCAACCTGCAGAAATTGCGGGTGTGTTGTCAGCGCGGAAATATCAAGCACGTTCCAGACGATACCGTCCTGATCGCGCAACTTGCCCCCCAGCCACGGCGGGCTGTCCGGCGGTACATCCAGGGTCTCCATACTCTGCAAACCGCGCAAGCCCAGCATTCTGGTCACCAAAAGCGCAGAGTTGGAAATGAAATGCGGATTGACCAACAGCAGACGGCTACTGCTGGTCAATACTGAATACTCGCCGCCAAAGAAAGCAGGAAGATCAATCACGCTGTATAAATTACCGCGGACATTGGCTACGCCCCGAAACCAGTTGTGGGTCAACGGTACTGGGGCCATTTCCGTCAAGGCAACAACTTCGCTGGTGTCCTGCAGATCAACTACCCAGCGTTCGTTACCGATCTGCAAACCGAGTTTGGATGCTGACGCCGTGGTCGATGCCAGCGAGGTCTGCAACTTGGCAACCACACTTTCCTGATATTCCCTGAGGCTGATTTTTTTTGCCATAAGGTGGGCGCTCCCGCTTGCTTTTCTGGTATTTAGCCCAGTGCCGAAATCTTCTGCAGCAACTCTTCCTGATTAACAGGCTTGACGATGTAGTCTTTTGCACCTTGGCGCAGACCCCAGATCTTGTCGGTTTCTTGGCCTTTGGTGGTACACATGATCACGGGAATATGCTTGGTCGCTTCTTCTCGGGTAATCGTACGGGTTGCCTGGAAACCATTCAGGCCGGGCATTACGACATCCATCAGGATGAGGTCTGGCAATGCCACTTTCGACTTGGTCACTGCTTCCTCGCCACTCTCAGCCGTAACGACCTCAAAACCGTTACGAGTCAGCATTTCGCTCAAAACGTGGCGCTCAGTCGGAGAGTCGTCCACAACCATGATTTTCTTGATCGGCATTTTGTATTTCCTCGATACACGATGATGTCTATTCAGAATTAGCCCGGCTGCCTGGCATGCTGGCCAACAGCCTGCAACAGGCTATCTTTGGTGAATGGTTTGGTCAGATATTCGTCAGAGCCTACCATGCGACCGCGCGCCCGGTCGAACAAGCCATCCTTGCTGGATAGCATGATGACCGGCGTGGCCTTGAAACGCGGATGCTTTTTGATCAGCGAACACGTCTGATAACCATCCAGGCGCGGCATCATGACATCGACGAAGATCAAGTCGGGATGAAAGTCGGTGATTTTCGCCAGCGCGTCAAAACCATCTTCTGCCAGGATGACTTCGCAGCCAGCCTGACCAAGGAAAATCTCCGCACTGCGTCTGATGGTGTTGCTATCGTCAATCACCATAACCTTGACGCCCTTCAGATCCGTTGTACCAGTCACACAACCTCCTTGGCATTCCGTTTAGCACGAACCGAATGGCACCGCACCAAGCGGCATTGCCGCGAATTGGGGGTAGATGATACGTCCACCCTGTTGCGGCAATGAAATTTTATTCGGGGTTTAATTCGTTTTTATGCGATACCACGCGGATGGGCAAGTTCCGGAAGCGTCCGCAAACCCACGCGCGGTAATTAATGTTAGCGCATTTTTTAGGACTTGCTAATGTTCAGCATGCCGTATTCATCAAATACGTTACCAAGACAACAAAGAAAAACCCCGGCCTAAAGGGGAAAGCCGGGGTGAAACGCCTTAACGAGTAAGGCACCCGCTCAGGGAGGAGAAGCGGGAGGCGGAAAGTCTCGCCTACTACCTAAGATAGTTCATTCATGCGAGAGTTCCAATGAATTTGTCAATTAATTTAAACTATTGAATATCAATCAATTTTTATCCAGTCGCAAATCGCTTTCTCCAGCTCCTCGACCCCTGTTTTCTTCAGGCTGGAGAACAATTGCACAGAACAATTCGAGTGTTCTGCCAAGGCTTTTCGTACTGAATTTAGAGCTAATACTTGTTGTTGGCGGGTCAACTTATCCGCTTTGGTCAGTACAACGTGAACGGGTTTGCCAGTCGGCAAAAACCACTGCAACATCTGAACATCAAGATCCTTCATCGGATGACGTGAGTCCATCAGCAGAACCAAGCCCTTAAGCGGTCCTCGGGTTTGCAGATATTGACCCAGCAACTTTTCCCAATGTGCTCTGACCGCTACAGGAACTTGGGCATAACCATAACCAGGTAAATCTACCAAGTAGGCTTCGTCACCAAACGAAAAATAGTTGATATGCTGTGTACGGCCTGGTGTTTTTGAGACAAAGGCCAAACGAGTATGATTTGCCAGCGTATTAATAGCACTTGACTTGCCGGCATTGGAACGGCCAGCAAAAGCAATTTCGGCCCGAGTATCGGGTAAATCACGCAGATGGTTGACGGTGGTATAGAACTGTAATCGAGAGAAGAGTGACATTCACAATCCGTGCGCTGGTATCGCTTTGATAAGTTGGGATAGAATAACAGGTTTGAATCGAAATCTACTTTTGCAGATGCAAGGAGCCCGTATGAAATTCCGCATGGTGGCCTTCATTACCGCCGGCTTAGCAGTCTCCGGAGCCGCGTTGGCCGGGACCAAAGCTGATCCAGCAAAAGGCCAGCAGATCGTGCAGCAAGTTTGCGTTGCCTGTCATGGCACCGACGGTAACAGCAGTGCGCCGGTCAACCCAAACTTGGCCGGCCAGCATCCGGAGTATCTCTTCAAGCAGTTGAAGGAATTCAAGGAAAATAAGCTGCGCAAGAATCCGACCATGTTGGGCATGGTGGCGAATCTAAGTGAAGAGGACATGCGGAACGTTTCGGCGTTTCTGGCTGACCAGAAGCCCAAAGTACGGGAAGGCACCAAACCCGATCTGCAGGACCTTGGCAAGAAGATCTACAAAGCCGGCAACCCCGCGACGGGCATACCTGCCTGTGCAGCCTGTCATGGCCCAAAAGGTAATGGGATGCCAGCCCAGTTCCCGCGCCTAGGTGGTCAGCATGCCGAGTACACCATTGCTCAACTGACCGCCTTCCGCAAGGGTGAGCGTGCCAATGATCCTAACGAAACCATGCGCCAAATTACCTTGAAGATGACCGACAAGGAAATAGAAGCCGTTGCCAATTACATGGTTGGCCTGCGCTGATTTACTGACGCCAATCAAAGCGTACAAGGGTGGCTTAGGCCACCCTTGTTTACATTCGCCAATCGCAGAAATGCCATTGGCAAGTGTTGTGATGTTCCCAAACGGATTGATATTTTGCGCCGCCAGACGTTTCCCCGCGCGTTGTACGAGTTACTAAGCTCGATGCGCTTTGCCATCACTTTGTTGACGGTCATCGCCATTGCTTCGGTAATCGGCACCGTGTTACAACAGAACCAACCCTATCCTGCCTACACCATCGAATTTGGTCCATTCTGGTTCGAAGTGTTCCGCACACTGGGCTTATACGATGTTTACCATGCTGGCTGGTTCCTGGCGATTCTCTTGTTTCTGGTGATTTCCACCAGCCTGTGCATTTATCGCAACCTACCGGGCATGTTGAAAGACATGCGTAGCTTTCGCGAACATGCCGGTGAATCTTCACTCAAGTCTTTCTCACATCATGCCATCCTGCCGATTGGCGATCCAGCAGCACCATTGTCAGCCCTAAGCCAATACCTGACAGCCAAAGGCTATCGCTTCAAACAACAGGACCAGACAAGTGGTGCCATTTTACTAGCAGGCAAAACAGGAAGCGCACAAAGACTTGGTTACTTTTTCGCGCATGCAGCAATCGTATTGATCTGCATTGGCGGCCTGATCGATGGCAATATTCCGCTGCAACTACAGCAACTGACTGGCTCTAAGCGTGCGGAAACACGTGATATACCACAGAGCCAAGTCCCTACAATCAGCCGTCTACCACAGGACACTCTGTCTTTTCGGGGTAATGTCACCATCCCCGCCGGTAGTGAAACTGATGTCATGTTTATCAACGTTGGCAACGGTTATATGGTGCAAGAGCTGCCATTCAGCATCAAACTGAAACAGTTCCATATTGAACATTACTCCACAGGCCAACCCAAGCTGTTTGCCAGTGATGTTGTTGTTACCGACAAGGCAACCGGAACGACTGCCGAAGGTACAGTCAAAGTCAACCATCCGTTAATTTTCAATGGGGCGGCTATCTATCAAGCCAGTTTTGGTGATGGTGGCTCTGGGCTTGAATTGGCGCAATGGGCGCTACGTGGTGATGGCACACAGCCAGTGCCGTTCAAATCACGTTCGCAAACGGCTATATCGATTACACTCGGCAGCAAACCTTACACGCTGGAGTTTGGAGACTTCCGCCCATTCAACATTGAGAATTTCAGCAAAAATCCCGAGCCAAGTAGTGGCATGGCTGGCCAATTAGCCAGCGCGGTCGAAAATGCAATGCAGGTTCGATCTGAGAAAAGCTTGCGCAATGTTGGCCCAAGTATCCAGTTCAAACTTCGCGATGAGACTGGGCAGGCACGTGAGTACATGAACTATATGCAACCAGTGTTACTGGATGGGCAAAGCTATTTTGTCAGTGGCATGCGTACGCAACCAGGCGACCCGTTCCAGTATCTGCGCATCCCGGCTGACGACAACCTGGAAATCAACGGCTTCATGCGACTGAAAGCTGTACTGACCAGCCCACAGCACATTGACAAGCTGGTTGACGCCACCCGGAAAACCATTCTGAGTGCAGACGCCATGTCTGCCAAGAGCGGGGAGCAATTTGCACTTGGGGTGTCATGGGTATTGAGCCAGTTTGCCAAAGGCGGATTTCCAGCCCTCGATAAAACACTCCGTGACAATGTTCCACAAGACAAACGAGATACCATTGCACGAACTTATCTGCAAATTTTGCAGGGTGTCGCAGTAGAAGCTGACAAACTTTCGCGGGAACAGGCAGGCTTACCAGTCAAGCCGATGACACCTGAACATTTCCGTTTTATTGTCGATAGCTTGGTCGCCATCAGCACCAGCTTCGACTATGGCGAACCGGTATACCTGCAACTCACTGGCTTCGACGAAGTCAAAGCCAGTGGTTTTCAAGTTACTCGTGCCCCGGGGCAGAATATTGTCTACCTTGGATCATTAATGTTGATTCTGGGCGTTTTCGCCATGTTCTACATTCGGGAACGCAGGGTATTTATCTTGATCAAACCGGAAGAATTGGTCCTGGCTATGTCGGCCAACCGCAAGCACGCCGAATTTGAGCGCGAATTCAAGCAGATCCGGCAAGACATCGAACAGATCACCCAAATCGCTCGTCATTAAGGTGCACACCATGGAACTTGCACAACCGTATCGAGAACCTGGCTTATTGGCCCGGCTCAATTGGTTTGATTGGCTCTACGCCGCGGTACTGATGCTCAGCGCAGGCTGGGCATGGACGCAGTATGGCAACTACATGGATGGTTACGAAAAAGGCATCCTGATCCTGGCTGCAATATCCATGGCAGCATTCGGCTGGTACTGGAAACCCATACGCTTACTGCTGCCTGCCGCAGGCCTCCTAGCTCTGCTCGCCACCCAACAATACGCAGGTGAGTTGACACGGGCCAATCAGGTTTTTCTGCTGAAGTATCTGATCGCCAGCCAGCCAGCCATCATGTGGATGTGTGCCTTGTTCTTCCTGGCTACTGGTGCGTATTGGTTAGGGCTGCTCAGTCGTAGTGAATTTGCTACCCGTACTGGCAGTGGCTTGACTTGGGCTGCAATCACCATGGGCCTGACCGGAATGCTGGTACGCTGGTTCGAAAGCTACTTGCTGGGTAGTGATGTTGGCCACATTCCGGTATCCAACCTGTATGAAGTATTTGTCCTGTTCTGTCTGATCACCGCCTTGATGTATCTTTACTATGAAGGCCGCTATGCATCCCGCCAGTTGGGCGCATTCGTCTTGCTGGTGATTTCGGCAGCAGTGGGCTTTCTGCTCTGGTATTCGTTCGACCGGCAGGCTCATGAGATCCAGCCACTGATCCCTGCCTTGCAATCATGGTGGATGAAGCTGCATGTACCTGCAAATTTTGTAGGCTACGGTGCATTTGCCATGTCTGCCATGCTGGGCATTGCCTATTTACTCGCGACAGGGGAGCCCACCCACGCGGGTCGTTATTGGGTTGCCATCGCCATCTTAGCGATCGCCGGGATCGTACTGAATACAATGGCTGGCACTTGGGCACAAAGTGCACACTACTGGGGTAAAGCTGCAATCACTGTAGCCGTACTGTTGATGGTACAGGCAAGTCGAGGCAAGCTTGCACGCTTTTTGCCACAGCCTGTAATGATTGAAGAAATCAGCTATAAGGCCATCGCCATCGGCTTCGCCTTCTTCACCATTGCCACCGTCTTAGGCGCAATGTGGGCGGCCGATGCCTGGGGTGGTTACTGGTCATGGGATCCAAAAGAGACCTGGGCGCTGATTGTGTGGCTCAACTATGCAGCATGGCTACATATGCGTTTAATGAAAGGTTTGCGCGGCACAGTCTTGGCTTGGTGGGCAGTAATCGGGTTGTTTGTTACTACCTTTGCCTTTTTGGGCGTGAATATGTTCCTGACTGGTCTGCATTCCTACGGTTCGCTATAACGTTGCTGCCAGCTGCTTGACGTACCAAAGTGGCCACGACTAAACTACTGGCCACTTTCCTTTTATCGCTGCTGATCTGGAAAGACTATTTTCACCCCCAAATTGTGGGTGCTGATGCACGTCTTTTTGAAAGCAGCATAGATGTACAAACTTTCTCGGCTTGAAAAAGCTTTTTTGCGTTCGGGCATCGAACTGTCCCGCAACGGCAACATCGTTTCTCTTATCCGCCAACACGGCGATACTCAAGCCACGATATTGCTTCCTGAGGCCTTCCCTCTTGAAGAAAAAGCAGTTCGGCAACTATTGGATTTTGCCTCCGTGCATGTCCCCGGTCAGTCTGGACACGTCTGCAAAGCCTGCGCAACTCCTGACTTCCATCCCGGAAGTATTGCACCTGTTGGTAGCGTAGTCGCCACCACGCCCGATCTGATCATTCCCGCTGCAATTGGCACCGACATCAACTGCGGCATGCGACTATTAAGTACTGGCTTGTCACTTGCTGAAGTCGAAGCAAAGCGTACACCACTGTTGAACAAGCTCACCCATACCTTGTTACAGAATGGGCGAGACGTACCAATGACATCTCGCGCCTTTACCGCCTTGTTCGACGACAGCCCAGCAGCTTGCCTGGATCAGCTTGGCCAGCAAGGGTTATGGGCTCGTGTTGACCATAATCGATTGAGTGACGAACTGACTGGATGTATTGGCCTGCATGAAATGCAAGGTCACCGACGCTTTGCGCCCGAAGCTTTGATGCCTACAACCCGGGATACTTTGCGTGATCCATGTCTTGGCACGCCAGGTAGCGGAAATCACTTCGTCGAGTTGCAGGTGGTCGAAACACTGATAGACCGTCATACCGTGTATCAATATGGGCTAAAGCCAGATGAGATCGTAATCATGATCCATAGCGGCTCCCGTAATGTTGGTTTCTTTGTTGGCCAACGTTGGATGGATCGTGCCAAGGCAGCTTGGCCGAAGGGCATCAAGCACCCAGGCTCTGGGCTTTATGGCTTGACTGGCCATTTGGCCAGTGAATACCTGCAGGCCATGGGTGTTGCGGCCCGCTACGCTTGGTTGAATCGTGTAGTACTGTCGGAAATGGTACGCGATTGTCTACAGCAGGTTTTTCAACAGGATAACAGCCGAATGATCGTAGATATTCCCCACAATGTTGTACTGAGAGAGCAAGGCCTGAATATTCATCGTAAAGGGGCAACACCTGCCCGCAATGGTGATCTGGCTCTGATCCCAGGGTCAATGGGTGACCATTCCTATTTGGTCTGTGGGTTGGGAAATGCAGATTGGTTATGGTCATGCAGCCATGGGGCGGGGCGTAGCATACGTCGACAGGCGATGCGCGCTGTCAAATCCGTCGGCGACAGCAATTTACCCTGGCACTGCGTCACCTTACGGGAAGAGCGGAAGGTGGAAGAAGCACCGGCAGCCTATAAACCGATTGGACCTGCCATTGAAGTACAGGAAAGTCATGGCCTAATTCGTCCCGTCGCCAAGTTTCGACCTTGGGTCACCTTCAAGGCTTAAACAATATGCCTGATCACATTAATTAGGCATAGAATTTATACAAAAATATTATATAGAAGAAAGAAATGGCACATGACAAACACGACAATACAACTCAGTAAATTCCTGAGCTACGTGCTCCGACATGACCCAGGGTCTATTGGCCTCACGCTGGATGAGCATGGTTGGGCCGATGTCAATATGCTGCTTAGCCAAGCCAATGCAGCTGGTCAATCAATCACGATGGACTTACTGCAACAAGTAATACGCGACAATGACAAACAACGATTTGCACTCAGTCCGGATGGCAAAATGATCCGGGCCAACCAAGGTCATTCCATCAAGGTCAATTTGGCATTGGAAGACATCGAGCCGCCTCAGCAACTTTTTCATGGTACCGCAACCCGCTTTTTGGAGACCATCCGGCGACAAGGTCTGAAACCAGCGTCCCGGCATGACGTCCACCTTTCAGTGGATAGGGAGACCGCCGTCAAAGTAGGTTCGCGCCATGGCACACCGGCCGTACTGATCATCGACAGTACAAGCATGTACCGCGATGGCTATACATTCCAGTGTTCGGCAAATGGCGTGTGGCTTACCCAACAAGTGCCTGCACAATACATCCTGTTTCCAGATCAGTTTCCGAACCATCAGAGTAAACAATGAGCAGCAACCAATCCATACTGCCATGGGGTAACTTGAAACAATTAGGTAACCCCATACCAATCACCTTCACCTACTCAATTCACTCATCACCACCAAGAGGAAACCGCATGAAACAACCGCCCGTGCTGCGTGATGGGCCCGTCACATTGAAGATGGCAAATGATGGAGATGTGCCAGAGTTGATTGATTACTACCAACGTAACCAAGTCTTCCTGCGGCCATTTTCACCACCCTGGCCGGAAAACATGTTTGAACCCGATATATGGCCTGGTCGTCTTGCAGCACAGTGGGATGAGTTCTTGCAAGGCAGGGGCTGCAAGCTCTATTTGTTTGACGGCACTCGAATCATTGGCTCTGTTGGCCTGTCTGGTATTCAACGCGGCCCGTTCCAAGCATGCTTCCTGGGCTACGAACTAGATGAGCATGTACAAGGCAAAGGCCTGGCAACCCGGGCCGTCAAACTGGTGACCCACTATGCATTTGTCGAGCTGGGCCTGCATCGCATTCAGGCCAATTACATGCCCGCCAACGAACGCAGCGGCAAATTATTGAGGCGCTGTGGTTTCACTGTGGAAGGGTACGCACGGGATTATCTCTACATCAATGGCACGTGGGCTGACCATGTGCTCACTTCCCTGACAAATGCGGACTTATTGAAACCCTGATCGGATCGAAATGATTGGGACGTTGTGAGTGGCCGCCAATAAAGGATGTAGCCAGCCATCAATCCTATGGTCAACGATCAGACCTGACACCCAATCACACTGAGCCGACAATGTTTAAAAGCCGTAACACAGGCACAATCAGGAAACCTCAAGTCAGTTTGCACCATGACATCAAGACTCAAGTGGCCAGGGGATGTCGACACTTGGCCCGGCTGCAAATCTGATAGTACGTTCGTCGAATGCTGACTGATACTGGAAAGTTACAAACGCTTGCAAGCCGACCAGTGTTTGGAGAGCAGCATAGGTGCCATCCCAATTTGCGGACAAAACAAAGGGCAACCTAAGCTGCCCTTGTCACCTGCATTAAGCGCCCTATTTTTTGATAGCGCGATGCCCAATGTCTTTACGATACTGCATTCCAGCAAACGTGATCTGTTCAGCCAACTCGTATGCACGCTTTTGTGCAATCCGCACACTATCGCCCAAAGCCGTAACACAAAGTACTCGGCCACCGCTGACCGCCACCTGCTTTTGGTCATTCAATGTCGTACCAGCGTGAAAGACATGTGCATCCTCGCCATTTTTGGCCTGACTGGCAATCACATCCCCTTTACGAGGGCTGTCAGGATAGCCTGAAGCGGCAAGCACTACGCCCAACGCCACTCGGCGATCCCATTCTGCTTCTACCTTGTCCAGACGCGACTCAACTGCTGCTTCAACCAAATCCACCAAGTCCGACTTCAAACGGAACATGATGGGCTGAGTTTCCGGATCACCCATGCGGCAGTTGAACTCCACCACATTGACTTTGCCATCTTCGCCAATCATCAGGCCAGCATACAAGAAGCCGGTATAGGGAATACCGTCCTTCGCCATACCTGCCACGGTAGGGAGAATCACTTCGCGCATCACACGGGCATGCACCTCCGGCGTCACGACGGGGGCTGGGGAATATGCGCCCATACCACCCGTATTCGGGCCCTGGTCGCCATCCCGCAATCGCTTGTGGTCTTGGCTGGTTGCAAGTGGCAACACATTGTAACCATCCACCATGACAATGAAGCTGGCCTCTTCGCCTACCAGAAAATCCTCAATCACGACTCGTGCGCCAGCATCGCCCATCTTGTTATCAAGCAACATCGCATCAATTGCCGCATGGGCTTCATCCAATGTCATCGCCACAATGACACCCTTACCAGCAGCTAGTCCATCAGCCTTGATGACAATGGGGGCACCACGCTCAGCGACATAGTCATGCGCCTCCTGAGCAACGGCGAAAGTACGGTATTGTGCTGTCGGAATACCATGGCGAATCATGAAAGCCTTGGCAAAGTCCTTTGACCACTCCAATTGCGCTGCACTACGAGTCGGGCCAAAAATCTTAAGGCCTTCCACACGGAATGCATCCACCACGCCTTGTGACAATGGCGCTTCCGGACCAACTACAGTCAGCTCAACATTTTCCTGTTTTACAAAGGCAATCAGATCAGGAATGGCCGTGATGTCAACATTCACCAAACCTTCTTCCTGGGCCGTACCGGCGTTGCCCGGTGCAACATATACACGCTGCACTTTCGGCGACTGCGCAAGCTTCCAGGCCAACGCATGTTCACGGCCGCCGGAGCCGATGACCAAAACTTTCATCAAACGATCCTGTTCCAACAATACAAAAATAAATGCCCTTCCCTCAGCATAGCCAAGCCGCCGCACAGGCGACGGCCCATAAGCTTAGTGGCGGAAGTGGCGAGTGCCGGTCAGCACCATAGCAATGCCGTGCTCGTCGGCAGCTGCGAAAACTTCTTCGTCACGCATTGAGCCTCCGGGCTGAATAATAGCTTTGATACCGTTCTCGGCAATCACGTCCACCCCATCTCGGAACGGAAAGAATGCATCCGATGATGCAACGGCACCAGTCAAAGGTAAACCAGCATTCGCCGCCTTGATCGCAGCAATCTTAGTGGAATCTACGCGGCTCATCTGCCCAGCGCCAATACCAGCTGTCTGACCATTCTTAGCGAAGACAATTGCATTGGATTTAACGAATTTGGCAACACGCCATGCAAACAACAAGTCCTGCAACTCAGCCGGGGTCGGTTGACGTTTCGTCACCACACGTAGTTCATCCAAGCCCACGTTACGGGTATCAGCACTTTGCACCAGCAAACCACCACCTACGCGCTTCAAATCATATGGATTGCAGCCTAAATGCATCGGCACTTCCAACACACGGACATTGATCTTTTTAACCAGCAATGCACGAGCTTCAGCGGTATAAGCTGGAGCAATCAACACCTCCAGGAACTGGGCCGATACAGCTTCCGCTGTCACTGCATCAACTTCACGGTTGAATGCGATGATTCCGCCAAATGCACTGGTGGTATCCGTAGCAAATGCCAGCTTGTAGGCAGTCAGTGTATCGCTTGCTACAGCGATACCGCAGGGGTTTGCATGTTTGACAATGACACAGGCCGTCTGGTCGAAGGTTTTAACCGCTTCCCACGCTGCGTCAGCATCAGCGATGTTGTTGTAGCTGAGTTCCTTACCCTGATGCTGGGTGTAATTGGCGATGGTACCCGGCACTGCGACCAGATCACGATAGAAGGCAGCTTTCTGGTGTGGGTTCTCGCCATAGCGCATGTCCTGCACTTTTTCGACATTGATATTGAAACGGTCTGGGAAATCGGCGGTTGGTCTATTTTCGTGATCGCGGCCAGTCAAGTAATTGCTGATTGCGCTATCGTATGCCGCAGTATGCGAAAACGCCTTGCATGCCAGTTTGAAGCGGGTGGGCAGGCCCAACGCGCCTTCGTTAGCCTTCATTTCTTCCACCAATGCAGTATAGTCGGCCACATCAGTCACAATGGCTACATGGGCATGGTTCTTTGCGGCAGAACGGACCATGGCCGGACCGCCGATGTCGATATTTTCGATGGCATCTTCCAACGCACAATCAGGCTTGGCCACAGTTTGGGTAAACGGGTACAGGTTCACACAAACCAAATCGATATTACCGATACCATGTTGCGCCATCGTGGTGACATGCGTAGCTAAGTCACGGCGACCGAGAATTCCACCGTGGATTTTAGGGTGAAGCGTCTTGACCCGACCATCCAACATCTCGGGAAAGCCGGTGTAGTCAGCAACTTCGATAACCTTCAAGCCATGATCGGCAAGTAGTTTGGCAGTACCGCCGGTGGACAGGATTTCAACACCGAAAGCGGCCAGGCTTTTGGCAAACTCCAGCACGCCGGTTTTATCGGACACGCTGATCAGGGCTCGTTGGATTTTGGTCATGATGGTCATCGTCGTTACAGGTGAATCGGATAAAGATCAATATAGATCAGCGCCTTAGGCCAGATCGTAGTCTTTCAGCTTCTTGCGCAGGGTGTTGCGATTAATACCCAACAATTCAGCAGCTTTAGTTTGGTTACCTTGGGCATGGGACAACACCACTTCCAGCAGCGGTTTTTCAACGCACGCCAATACCATATCGTAAATGGCAGAGGGCGCTTCCCCATCCAGATCATGGAAATACTGCTCCATCGCCCGCTTGACCGCGGCCGAGATTTGCTCGTTACCTTGCATACCTTTCCCTATTTGTATGGATATCGCCGGCCTTGCCCGCTTGTGTGGGTCTAAACAGGCCTGAGCATTATTGTTACGCCGCCAGTGGTTCTTCTGATACTGCCTCTGATTCGTATACCAAGCGCTCACCCTGCTCGGCGAGCTGATCAAAGTAGCGTTGCACCGCCTGATGTTGTTCGATGGTCGATTCCAATTGATACATGGCTTGGCGGAATTCATTCGAACCACGCAAGCCTTTGGTGTACCAAGCAATGTGCTTACGGGCGATGCGCACGCCGGAATACTCGCCATAGAACTGGTGCAGATCATCCAGATGCGTCAGCAACACACTGCGAATCTCTGCCACCTCGGGTGGCGGCAATAACTCACCAACAGCCAGATAATGTGCAATCTCACGGAAAATCCATGGTCGGCCTTGTGCGGCACGCCCAATCATGATGGCATCTACCCCAGTGGCGGCTAGGATTGATTCAGCCTTTTGCGGTGAATTGATATCGCCATTGGCGATAACCGGAATTTGAATACTGCGCTTCACTTCACGAATCAGCTCATAACGAGCCGATCCGTTGTACATGTCTTCACGTGTACGCCCATGTACGGCCAGTGCGGCAATACCCGCGTTTTCAGCCATTTTGGCCACACGCAGGATATTTTCCTCACCGTTTCGAAAACCCAGGCGGGTTTTCAAAGTAACAGGCACATCCACCGCACCCACTACCGCATCCAGAATGCGTGCAACCAGCTCTTCATGCTGAAGCAGCGCCGATCCGGCCATCACATTGCATACCTTCTTGGCAGGGCAGCCCATGTTGATATCAATGATCTGTGCACCATGTGCAACATTGATGCGTGCCGCTTCTGCCATCTGCTCCGGAATCCCACCGGCAATCTGCACAGAGACAGGAGCGATCTCACCCTGATGATTGGCGCGCCGCTTGGTTTTCTCAGATCCCCATAAGAGTGAATTCGACGTAATCATCTCGCTGACAGCATGTCCAGCCCCAAACCGTTTGCACAGCATGCGAAACGGCCGATCAGTCACGCCAGCCATTGGGGCAACGATCAGATTGTTCTTGAGGATATGGGGACCAATACGCATGCGAGGTTTCACTGGCGGAAAGGTGCGTATTTTAATCGTTTCATACGCTGCCGCCAAAGACATTTTGCACAAAATTTAAGCGGGGACATCACGCATAGCCCCATATTACTTACTAGATATGAAATATTGCATCGCATCAATTATTAACAGAGTTCCGCCAGTTTTTTCACTACAATTCAGGGATAACATATTGCATTGCAACAAATCGATTTAGGAGGGAAAGATGCATAACCCAAAAATCCTAAGCTGGCTCAGTAAACGTGCAGGCATCAGCGAGGAACAGGCACATTGCCTATGGCTACGGGCGGTTCGGCGTGCCGAGCTATACTTTGATGAGACTGAACGAGCCACGCCAGCTTACTGGCAATTTGCACTCAGAGAATTACGTACAGCGCTTGACCAGATCGGGCGTCAGCACCAATGGCATCATGATGTACCTGCACACGTTCCGCAGTGGCTGACAGAAGTAGCGGAGTGGCAAGCCAACTACCTGATGAACTCCATGCTAATCTGGCGCAATGTCACACTGGCTTCGTCACGGGCTTGGGCAAATGCATGGCAACAGTCTCGGGCTGCATAAGCAGGCCCGTCAACAGCGTCTGTTATTCGTCAGGAGGTGGCCCGATAATATCCCCCATGGTTTCAGCCTGCTTGCTGGACAGATATTCCACCCGCGCTGACTTACGCAAGGCGGTCAACAGTTGCTGGGCAGTCTCGGCACGCTTGGTGTTTTCCAAATAACGCGCAATCATGGGTTTGGCCTCAGCCAAACTCAATGACCGAGGTGAAGCCGCCAAAATGTTCATCACCGTCAGCATTTGCTTGTTCCCGGCAATCACCACATCACCGGCCTCTGCACGTTGCAGGTCAGCATGCAGATAATCCGGTATTTGTTCTGCACCAGCAGTTCCATCAGCTGCACGAAACTTATAACCGGCAGCTTCCAATCCAACCGTCAACTCGCTTAGCCCTTTTCCGACTTGCAGTTCACGTTTCAGATGCCGTTCCAACCCTGCTCGAGGTTCAACAACATTGATGCTTCGAAAGGTAAAAACCCGCCGATTGCTGAACAATATCGGGTGCTGATCATAATACCTGGCGATTTCGTCATCGCTTGGTTTGCCAGCGGCATGCTTTTCCAACAAAGCTTGCGTCAGTACTTGGCGACGAGCGGCGGCCAGCGCATCCTTCACTGCCCAATCCTGGTCAATCCGCTCTTTTTCGGCCAAATCTGCCAATAGTTGCTGATCAACCAATGAATCAAGCATTTGCCGCGCAGCGGTTGTCGGTTGGCCAGCGCGCTGCAATGCTCGATCTACTTGAATCTGACTGATTAGTGTGTCGTTGACACGAGCAAGTGGGGCTGACTGTTCGCCATTACCCGTCACACGGCCACACCCGGCAACGATCATGCAGATTCCCATCCCTAAGCACAGCCATAATCGAGTCACATCGAATTCTTTTTTCATATCAGGAGCTCGCCATTTAGCTATCAAGTGTCCGGTACGTTTGAATGATGTAAACCATGACCGCCAAAGTGAAACGATTACATCCCTACACCCAAGACATAACACACCAGAATAAGACCGCCAGACACCAACAGTGCCATAGCCAGAGCCCGGGTAAATTCAGCAACCTTGGCACGCTGCCCAGGGCGTAGCAGCCATTGAAAGATAAAGACCAATACCAGTGCCAGTAACGCAAACCGCAATAATCGGCCAGTCATGTCAACGCAATGCTAAAAAGCGACGAGGATTGAGTGGTACACCGTTGTATCGCACTTCAAAATGGAGATGTGCGCCTGTGGACTTGCCACTGGAGCCCACTTCAGCAATTTTTTGTCCTTCTGCCACAGTTTGCCCTTTTACTACCAATAGACGCAGTGCATGGGCATAACGCGTGGTAAGCCCATTCGGGTGCTCCAGCTCCACAGTCCAGCCAAATTGTGGCATCAGGCCAGCACTCTTCACACGCCCTGCCTCCACCGCCAATATCGAAGTACCGATCGGCGCCTTGAAGTCAATACCGTTGTGCATAGCCAATCGCTTGGAGAACGGGTCCATCCGCAAGCCAAAATCAGATGTTGGCTGGATGCCTGCAACAGGCAACAAGCACTGCGCTCCTTGCCGCTTCATTTCCTTCAGTTCGTTCAGACGTTCGCCCAACGCAGTAGTCAGGACTTCCAGTCGACGCTGCAATTCGTCATTCCCAAGTTGTTCTGCCGGCTGCAATGCCAACGCAACAGCCGGTGTAATAGATGTCGCGCTACGATCATTGTCCGGTTGAGCCAGTAACAACGCTTCAAGCCGACGCCATTGGGTCTGCAACAACTGCAAACGCAAGCGCAGATCGCCCTGTTCGAAAGGATCAGCCTCTACGGGTTGTACAGGCGGTGCCAACAACGGCCCATCGGCCTCACGCTCATTTAACGCCCAATACCCTGCGGTGGCCATAGCCATCAACATCGCCAACGTTGCCATCACTGTCCGACGACGTTGACGTTTCAGGTAATCAGTAGGGGCGTAAGCGGGCCGCCGGTGGGTGGGTTGGTGCATGGTCTTCCTGTGAAAACAGCATTCTAACCGACTCGCTGCAGATAAACACAGCCCGCCTTGCGCAACGGGTATAATGGCACCAAGATCAACCGGTGGCTTTACCATGTCTCGACTTCTGATTCGTCGTGCCAGCCCGGAAGGGCGTGTCAAATCTGGCCGTTCGCCGCAACCGGCAGGCACGCCAATTGCAACCACAGCGACCACCATGCCCAACACCGTATCAGAAGCCAAGCCCGCCGACACTACTACGCCACAGCACGACAATGAACGAAAACGACGACCTGATTGAAGACTTGTTTGACAGCCCAGCACTTGATGAGGCTGGACCCGAGCCCTTGCCGGAGCCTGAACTCGAAACTGGCAACAATAGCGGCCAGCATGATGGCCCGCCACCTGCACTGACTGACTTCAACGACGATGCAGTCCCATTGGGCCTTTATGCTGAGCGGGCTTATCTGGAATATGCCGTCTCTGTCGTCAAGGGTCGTGCCCTGCCAGATGTCTGTGATGGCCAAAAGCCAGTCCAGCGCCGTATTCTCTATGCCATGCATGAGATGGGGCTGTCGCCCACTGCCAAACCCGTCAAATCTGCTCGTGTAGTGGGTGAAGTACTGGGTAAATTCCACCCACACGGTGATGTATCGGCCTACGATGCCATGGTGCGATTGGCGCAGGATTTTTCGCTACGCTACCCGCTGATCGATGGCCATGGCAACTTTGGCTCGCGTGATGGTGATGGTGCGGCAGCAATGCGTTACACCGAAGCACGGTTGACCAAGCTTGCTGAGTTGCTGCTGTCAGAAATCGATCGCGGTACCGTTGATTTCGTGCCCAATTATGACGGTGCTTTTGAAGAACCCAAGCTGCTACCCGCGCGCTTACCCATGGTATTGCTAAATGGCGCATCGGGTATTGCAGTCGGCATGGCAACAGAAATCCCTTCGCATAATTTACGTGAGGTAGCGGAAGCTGCTGTTGCGCTGATCAAAAAGCCGGAGCTCACCACGACTGACCTGTTGCAATACGTGCAAGGGCCGGACTTTCCTGGCGGTGGGCAGATCATCTCGCAGCCAAAGGATATTCAGGCAGCCTATGAAAATGGGCGTGGCTCGCTGACGGTACGGGCACGCTGGAAGATTGAAGAGCTGGCGCGCGGTCAGTGGCAGATCGTTGTCACTGAGCTGCCCCCCAATACCTCGTCACAGAAGGTATTGGAAGAAATTGAAGATCTGACCAATCCAAAAGTCAAAAAGGGTAAAAAGACGCTCACGCAAGATCAGTTGCAAACCAAGCAGTTGTTGTTGTCGCAACTAGATACGGTGCGTGATGAATCTGGCAAGGATCAGGCAGTGCGCTTGGTATTCGAACCCAAGTCATCCCGACAGAACGCCGACGAGTTCATGAACCTGCTGTTGACGCATACCAGCCTTGAGGGTAACTCCTCAATCAACATGGTGATGATCGGCATTGATGGTCGGCCACAGCAGAAATCCCTGAAACAGATCATTTCGGAATGGATCGACTTCCGCTTCCAGACTGTCACCCGCCGCACTCAGTATCGCTTGGGTGAGGTGGACAGCCGAATCCATATTCTGGAAGGCCGGTTGATTGTCTATTTGAACATTGATGAGGTGATTCGCATCATTCGCAATGCGGACGACCCGAAAGCCGATTTGATCGCCGCTTTCAGCCTGTCGGATCGACAGGCTGAAGACATCTTGGAAATCCGCCTACGCCAATTGGCACGACTTGAAGGCATCAAGATTGAGCAGGAGTTGGACAAGCTGCGAGGTGAAAAAGCAGAGCTGGAACATCTACTGGCTGATGGTGGTGCCATGCAAAAGCTGATCATCAGCGAAATCAAGACTGATGCCAAAACTTTCGGCGATGACCGCCGCACGCTGATCGAAACCACAGAACGTGCCAGTCTTACCCAGCAAGTGGTGGATGAGCCACTGACCATCATCCTGTCGAAAAAGGGCTGGATTCGTTCTCGTACCGGTCAAGGGCACGATGCGCAGAACTTCGGCTTCAAAGAAGGCGACAGTCTGTTTGTGGCGTTGGAATGCCGCTCTATCGAGCAAGTGATCCTGTTTGGTAGCAACGGCCGTGTATTCTCGCTATTGGCAGGACAAATCCCTGGTGGGCGTGGCGATGGCGTGCCAATTGCCACACTGATTGACTTGCCAGCGGGTGTGAAGGTTGTACAAGCCGTTGCTGGCAAAGGTGACCAACGCTACCTGCTGGCTGCCAGCAATGGTTATGGCTTTACCACTAAGCTTGAGAACCTGGTCAGCCGCGTCAAAGCGGGTAAACAGTACATCACGTTGGATGACGGTGATACCTTGTTGCCCCCGTTTCTGTTTGATGACAATACTCCGCCATTCCTGGCGGCATTATCGAAGGAAGGCCGTCTGCTGTTGTTTACCCGTGACGAGATGAAAGAACTGACTGGCGGGGGCAAAGGTGTACAGATCATGAGTCTGGACAATAGCGATAGCTTGCTCGATTTGGCCTTCACCAATGGGCATCAGTTAAACATTACCGGCAAATCAGCACGTGGCAAAGACACAGCAGAACGTTTTGATGTGATGGAGCTGGCGCAATGCCAAAGCAAACGTGGCCGTAAGGGTAAGGTATTGAGTCTGAACTTTGCACCGCTTGGATTTTCTGTAGAGCACTGAGTCTCGTACCACAAACAACAATGGGCCGTAACGGCCCATTGTGTTACTGCTGACCCGCCCGCCGCTAAAAATACTTCTTCAAATCCATCCCAGCATACATTGAAGCGACCTGATCACCGTAACCGTTGAACATCACCGTTTTGCGCTTGAAGAATTCACCGATGCGACGTTCGCTGGCCTGACTCCAGCGCGGGTGGTCCACCTGTGGATTCACGTTGGAAAAGAACCCATACTCTCGCGGATTGGCGCTCATCCAGCTACTTATGGGCTGTTTTTCCACCAAGCGGATTCGGATAACGGACTTGGCACTCTTGAAGCCATACTTCCAGGGCACCGCGATACGAATCGGTGCACCATTCTGATTTGGCAATAATTCACCGTAAAGCCCAAGCGTCACCAAAGTCAACGGATTCATTGCCTCATCAATCCGTAACCCTTCGACATATGGCCAATCCAGTACAGCATTACGTTGCCCGGGCATTTGCTCAGGTCGCTTCAAGGTAGTAAATTCCACATACTTAGCTTTGCTGGTCGGTTCAACCCGTTTCAGTATCTCCGACAGCGAATAACCAATCCACGGGATAACCATTGACCACCCCTCGACACAGCGCAATCGATAGATGCGCTCTTCCAAAGGGGCCAACTTCATGATTTCGTCCAGATCAAAGGTCTTGGGCTTCATCACCTCTCCTTCTACCCTGACTGTCCAAGGCCGGGTGACCAACTTGCCCGCATTGACAGCAGGGTCGCCCTTGTCAGTGCCAAACTCATAGAAGTTGTTGTAGGTGGTGATTTCTTGCTTGGTGTTGGGTTTATCAGCTGTTGAAAATCGGCTGGGTACCGTTGCCAGTTTAGCCTCAACCGGCCCACTAACACCCGCCAACACCAGACCCGCAGCCCCGGCTGCAGTCATGAAGTCACGGCGGGACAAGTACAAAGCCTTATCGGTAATTTCACTGGGCAAGATATCGGTAGGGTGACGGATCAGCATGTTGGTATCTCCACGTTTTGCATTGGTCGCATGTATTGACCATGCATTACAGCTTCGACCCAATTCCCCAGAAAAATTCCTTGATCGGCATACCTGACATTGATCGAACATATCATTGACCAGAATAGGGCTGATCTGGTCAATACATCAACACATCACCAGATAGAGTTAATATTCTAGTAAAATCCATTACTCTTGCGTTCCATGAGACTTGGTCATGTTCAACCTACGTTTCGGCTCGTTACTTGCCTGTGTTCTAATCACGTCAGTTCACGCTGAAACACCTGTCAACCATTTTGACACCCCACCCATTCATGATGCGTTGCACCTGAAAAATCAACGGCCGGTTGCAAGTGCGACATCACGAGAGTTAGGGGAACATGGTCAAACCATCATTACGGTATTGATTAGACGGGACGGTACTTTGCAGGATGCCAAGATCAAGCAATCATCAGGCTTTCCACGACTGGACAATCTGTCATTGGACACGGTCAAGGTCTGGAAATTTGAACCAGGCAGGCGTGATGGCGTACCTGTTGTTGCATCGGTCGACATCCCGTTCGATTTCCCACCCGGTGATACGGCCAACAGCATCATTGTTGCTAACGTTAGCTCTCGTAAAGATGCGCCAGAGCTCTGTGGCCACCACTTTCCGAACCCTGATAAATGGCTGCCACTGAAATCGGAACAACCTCCGGTCAATGACTATCCCAAGACGATTCAGGACCGCGCCATTCCCATCAATCGCTGGGATAAGGAATTCGATTTCGATAGCGGGACTAGCCCTTATCTGGCTTTCGAGCTCCCACGTTATGAAATGCCTTACAAAATCAAAGTCACCAGCGTACCTAGTCCCAAGCTGTTCTACCCGATTTTTGCTTTGCTTGATCGGCAGAAACGCGTAACCCGGTGTATTGCCACAGGCCATCAGTTCATCACCGGCAATTGGTCACGCCATCCCAACTACGTGATCGAACTGCCTATTGACCGAGATTCCCGCCGGGATCGCTACCTGATCGTTTTTACAACGGCATTTCAGGCAAATAACGTCGTAACAGACAAAGAGAGCTATACGTTAGCAAGTGTGGTGAATAACTATATACTAGCAATGCTGGGTGCAAAACCGGGCGATCCCCCGCCGATTCCGCATGGCTACTATGGCATGCTGCGTCTTGAAGAAAAGCCGTTGAATATCACAAAGAAACCGGTCGCAGATAGGCATGCACACTAGACACCTACGATGGCGACATCACACTACGTCAAGCATTTTGTTGACCACGTTTAATGAAAATGCAGCAGAGCTGGAGAGATCAATGCCATGCTAAGCAGATGTCTGCTTGAACTGGTATGCAACGTAGCCGACTACTTCCCGTGAAAGTGAGTACACATCCCGCCATTCATAGTATTCAGCATGCATGTGTCCTGCACTTTCAACCCCAAATTGACGCAGTGCCAGACGAAACCGGGCAAGATGAAAATACTGGCTGACCAGAATTGGGCGTTGAAATCCTTTGTTCTGCATCAGTGATGCTGTAAATCTGGCTGTTTCATAGGTATTGGTACCTTGGTTATCGGTAAAGATAACAGGGTCTGGCACACCTCGGCTAACCAGATAAGCCTTCATTACCGCCGCTTCATCAAAGCCTTCTTTACCAATTCCACCACTCACCAGAATGGCTGTGCAGTAACCATCCCGATACAGCTTGAGGGCTGCATCAAGCCGACCCTGAAGCCGCCCGGAAGGCGTACCATCCAGATTCACCGTATTACCTGGCACAACGGCCAAATCCGCAGGAACCAATCGGTCTTGCAAACCATACAGGCTGATTGCCAACGCACCGATCAGGAAACCGGCAACAGAACAGACCAACAGCCAGCGGCATACCCGCTTCAGCACAGCAAACATAAGTGGCAATTTCCGGATTGTCCTGGAATCAAATGCCCAATGACCAAGTCACGGTCAAACTGATCATCTTGCTCGTGATCAATCTTCACCCATTGCGGCCAACAGTTCAGCTTGGTGCTCGCTCAACAGGGCCTGTGTCAGCTCAAACAGGTCGCCATCCATGATGGCATCCAGCTTATAGAGGGTAAGGTTGATGCGATGGTCGGTCATGCGGCCCTGTGGAAAGTTGTAAGTGCGAATACGCTCAGAGCGGTCTCCAGAGCCAACCAGGCTCTTGCGAGTCGCCGCTTCTTTGGCCTGGCGTTCACGCAATTCCTTGTCTTTGATGCGAGCAGCCAACACAGACAAAGCACGCGCCTTATTCTTGTGTTGTGAACGATCATCCTGACACTCCACCACAATGCCGGTCGGCAGGTGGGTAATTCGTACCGCCGAGTCGGTCTTATTGATGTGCTGGCCACCTGCGCCACTAGCGCGGAAGGTATCAACACGGATGTCTTCGGTGCGGATTTCAACCTCAGCCATTTCGTCCGCCTCCGGCATGACCGCGACAGTGCAGGCTGATGTGTGAATGCGGCCCTGGGTTTCAGTAGCGGGCACACGTTGAACACGATGGCCGCCGGATTCGAATTTCAGTTTTGAATAGGCACCAAAACCGACAACACGAGCGATCACTTCCTTGAAACCACCTAAGTCTGATTCACTGGCAGAGATAATCTCGACCTGCCAGCGATTACGCTCTGCAAAGCGGGAATACATGCGAAACAAATCCGCTGCAAACAAGGCCGATTCGTCCCCGCCAGTACCCGCCCGAATTTCCAGGAAGATATTGCGTTCGTCATTGGGGTCGCGTGGCAACAGCAACATTTGCAGTTCGCGATCAAGTTGCTCAAGCTTGCCCTCGTTGTCTTCAATTTCGGCTTCGGCAAACTCTTTCATATCTGGATCAGACAACAGCTCCTGCGCTGTTTCGATATCGGCCTGGCATTGCTGGAAAGTATGATACAACGCTACCACCGGCGTGATTTCAGCGTGCTCGCGGTTCAGCTTGCGATATTGGTCCATATCACGCGTGGCCTCCTCACTGGCGAGCAACAAATTAACCTCATCCAAGCGATCGGCAAGTTGAGCGAGTTTGGCAGCAATACTGGGTTTCATGAATGTTCTTGAGGCACAGGCAAGGGCGCGATTATGCACTGAAAATCTACAGGGCGAAATCGTTGACACAGATACTTTATCATTTGGCACCAATCTCAACCCAAGCTAAAAACAGGCTGTGCCTGGCCAAAGCCATCATCAAGCTCTTGCTCGTCATCTGTTTGATCAAATTAAGAGCAAACGGGTCCACAGCCAATAAAATTGATACAGTCAAGATGGCTAGATATCGATATTGAATGACATTTTGTTGATAGCGAGCCAAGTACAACTCAATCCACAATGAACATGCTTTCAACTGCCTGTGAGCCATGCCATGTCGACCTCTACCACGTTTCATTGCCAACCCGATGTGCAAGTACTTGTTGATGAATTGACTCGATCACCCGCCAAGTTACCAGCCTGGCTTGCCGCAGACTGCGAAGTCCTACATGACAACGAGCCTGTCGCAAGCTTACCCCTAACCCTTGTAGATCAGGTATTAACCACCATACAGATCAAAGCAACCCTGGCACATGGTGACTATCAGACCTTGTTGCTGACAGCACACTATTGTGACGTTACACAACAAACTCACCAATACGACTATCAAGTTCTGCTTCGTTGGCAGCAGAGTCAAATCATCTTTTGGCATACCTATCGTCTTTGCCAACCACATCAGATCAATAACGCACTTTCCTCGGTCAATCATGAAATTGTGGCCAACGGTGAACATTTACCCGTCGTGAAATTGAAAGATGGCACTCCAGTACAAACGGGCACTGTCGCCGCCATGCTGGTCAATGTGGCTCGCTATAACACTGGCGAACGGGGCCAAATGGAGGAGGCTCTGGCTTTATCGGTTCCCACCTTGATCAAGGTGGGTTTGTTTGATTTGTTTTCACCGGCAGAATGGCAAGCTGGTAACAATGCCGGGCGTCGACTGGTTGGGCAACTTGGCGAGGCGTATTTGAATACCCACGGTCAGGGCACTCAGAACACGCCCAGTGCATGACAATGTGGTAGTTCTTGTCCGCTACAGACGTCAATTACATTATCCAGTTTGCCCTAATTCTGATTAAGAGCGACAGGTTGTTTGTCAGTCATGTATGCCATAGATACGTGTGATCAGTGCCAGCGTATCCTCACGCTCAGTAACAGCGGCTTTGCTGAGGGCTTGGGTCGGGGGGTGGATCAGTTTGTTGGTGAGACCTTGTGACAGGGACTCCAAGACCGTACAGGGGTCCTCGCCTTTTTCAAGCAACTTCAACGCTCGCTCAACCTCCTGTCGACGCAGCCGTTCTGCCTTGTCACGCAAAGCACGAATGACAGGCACCACTTCACGTGTGTTGAGCCAAGTCATGAACTCAATCACTTTGCCTTCTATGATGGTTTCCGCTTCACTGACTGCCAACTGACGACGCTCTCGGCCTTCCTGCACCACAACGGCCAAGTCGTCCACGGTGTACAGATAGACATCATCCATCTCGCCAACCTCTGGCTCCACATCACGCGGTACCGCCAAATCCACCATGAAAATCGGTTTGTGTTTGCGCTGTTTGATGGCCCGTTCAACCATTCCCTTACCAAGAATCGGAAGTGTGGAAGCAGTTGAGGTCACGACAATATCGTGCTGGGGCAACACGGCTGGCAACTCGGACAACAACACGGCCTTGGCACCAATGCGGCCAGCCAACGCCTCTCCACGCTCCATAGTCCGGTTGGCTACAGTCATGGACTTAGGATGTTGTGCGGCAAAGTAGGTAGCACAAAGCTCGATCATCTCGCCCGCGCCAATGAACAACACATTGGTGTGGGATACACTGGGAAACAGTCGCTCTGCCAACCGAACACTGGCTGCTGCCATCGATACTGAATTGGCACCGATTTCAGTACGGGTTCGAACTTCCTTCGCAACAGAAAAGGTTCGTTGAAACAGAGTGTTCAGCAGTTGTCCCATCGTACCAGCCTGCTCGGCAACCCGGACAGCATCCTTCATCTGCCCCAGAATCTGTGCTTCACCGAGCACCATGGAATCCAACCCTGATGCAACACGGAAAGCATGACGTACTGCTTCGCTTTCCGGCAAACGGTAAAGATAAGGCTCGACTTTTCCAATGGGTAATTCGTGATAACCTGCCAACCAATCCACGACCACACCGGGATCTTGGGTGTTACAGTAGATTTCGGTTCGATTGCAGGTAGAGACAATCGCGGCTTCCGCCACACGGGGGCGGGCTATCAGGTCACGCAGCGCTTGGGCCACGCTGTCAGCTGGAAATGCCACACGCTCGCGCACAGACAAGGGCGCAGTCTGATGATTAAGGCCGAAAGCGAACAAATGCATGGCGCAACGATGAAACGAGTGGATTATATAGTTTACCCGATGCAGCACATGAATGAGGTGTGTTTTACCAATGTGCTACATTGAGGGCCTCAATCGATACGATTTTGCTTAAAAGTATCCATCGGCATATACCGACCCAACAATATCGCCGACCTGCAATCCGGCAAAAGTCGGAAGACCTCTGACGGACATTCCGACTTATGTCGGAGTCCAATCAGCCATATGGCGGACTACCGTAATGCAGCATTCCGCGTTACCCTTAACACTAACGTAATAGCCACTGGAAGCTGCCATGAAAATCTTGGTGATCGATGACCATCACCTTTTCCGGGAAGGCTTGCGCTACATGCTGCAGAGTCTCGACCAACAGGTGGACGTCACGCAATGCGGGAGCGTTGAGGAAGCGGAAGATCTGGCGGATGAGCGGCAGGATATCGACGTCATACTGCTGGATATGAAGCTGCCAGGTAAGTGCGAGATCGACGCAGTCAATGCAGTGCACAACGCTTTCCCCGATGCCCGCTTGGTTGTGCTGTCAGGCGAAACCTCGCCGGATCTGGTCAATATGGCAATTGGTGCAGGCGCAATGGGTTATATCCCCAAAACGACCAGCCCGGATGTCATGTTGAGTGCACTGCGCCTGATTCTGGCCAACGGCATTTATCTGCCGGCCGATATCTTGTTGGCTGCCCGCGTCAGTCAGCCGATACCGGAAATTATCGACCATGACATTGAACCGCACTTCTCGCTGGATGAGCTATCTGACCGTCAGCGTGAGGTGTTGCGCCTGCTGATTCACGGTGCACCCAACAAGCGCATTGCCACTGAACTAGATATTGGCGAAGCCACCGTCAAGTCACATTTGACTGCGGTCTTCAAGGCACTGGGCGCGCGCAATCGGACAGAAGCTGTTTATGCTGCAGCCCGGGCAGGCATTCGCTTCGAATAAATTATTGTACTTCGACCGGTAGACACCACCAGGCGCTGGCCTGCTACTTGACTTTTGCTATTGATCAGGCCCCGCACATGCGGGGCTTTGTTTTGCACGAGATACTGATGAGTGAAATACCGAATAGCCGCCAGAATTACCTGCTTAGCATCCACGCAATTTCAGGGACGATAACCAAGCTCCCGCTATTGGGTACTGATCAGCCAATTGGACAGCACATCGGCTGGTACGGGCTTCTGGAATACTGGTACTTCTGGCAACGCACTGGTTGGAGTCCAGTTGGCTTCACTTTCACCGGTGATAATGGACGATGGCAAATCTTCGTAAAGCTGTCGCAACGAAATGATGGCATCAAAACCATTGAAGCCATCGGCAAGCCGAAAGTCTGTAATCAGCGCATCAGGGCGGATATCAGTTCCCTGCAATGCCTCTACCGCCGCAGATGCCGATTCATACACCAACGACCGGCAGCCCCACGATTCAAGCAAGCTATGCATGGCAATCCGGCCACGCGAATCGTCTTCGATGACCACCACCGTCATGCCACGCAAACCTTCCGTGGATTCAACCGTAGGCAACGCTTCAGGAATGACCGGCTGTGCTATTCGCCCAAGCGGCATACTCACCGAGATCGTAGTACCTTTACCAGGCTTCGAATCCAACATCAAACGGTGGTCCAGCAGATCACAAAGACGACGCACGATCGACAGGCCAAGCCCAGCGCCCTTTTCCGAATCCCGCGAAGGGTTATGCAATTGGTAGAACTCGTCAAATACAAATGGTTGGTCTTGTTCACGAATACCAATACCAGTATCGCTGATGGATACAATGATTTCGTGCTCTTGACGTTTGACTCTGACAGTCACACCACCGGCAGCTGTGTACTTGATGGCATTGTCGACCAGATTACGCAATACCCGTTCGATCAGGAAGGGGTCCGTCACAGCCACAACATCATCCGCTTCGAGCTTCAGCGACAACTGTTTGGCAGCTGCTTTGGGTTGGTACTCGCTAACGATATTTTCGACCAATGGCTTGACCCGGGTTGCCACCCAGTTGGCTTGTACCGCACCTGCATCAAGCCTGGACAAATCAAGCAACCCGCTAAACAACCGATTAAGCGAATCGGCGGAATGACGGATATGCTGAACAAAGATCTGACGCTGTTCGGTCGACGCCGTATCCAACAGACCAGAGAACAGCACCAATGCATGCAATGGTTGCCGCAAATCATGGCTGGCTGCAGCCAGAAAGCGGGTTTTCATCAAATTGGCCTGTTCGGCCTGCCTTAATGCGGATTCAGCGTTTTGTTTCTCTTGCTCCAAGCGTTTGACCAGTTCCAGATTTTCATAGCGCATCCGCAAACTGGCATCGAATTCATCCTTGATCTGGCGGGAAAATCTCACCAAGGTTGCCAACAGCCCCAACAGTACCACACCAATCGGCAAACCAGATGGCCCCAGACCGAACCAGAATATGGCTGCCGAGACCAGATTGATGGTTGCACCTACAGTAAACGTAGGCGGATGGGTCGACATATTGACCAAGGCAGCCACCGCGTAGACGCACTGGAGAATGGTCACCAGGAAGATGGCCGTGTAATCGGTAGCACCCACACCAATCCACCAGATACCGCTACCAACAATCATTGCATTCAAGGCGACGAAGAGCAGCAGACTGCGTTGTGCAAGCACAATCTCGCGTTCATCACCATGTTCAATTCGATCCAACCAATGACGGCAGGTCCCTGGTACAAACACCCAGACTACTGCCAACGGCACTATCCATGCGCATACACGCCACCAAGGCACCATCGTGGAAAACACCCCGATGATGACTGCACCAGTCAGCACAATCGTTGGACGCATCAGCATGATCTGGCTGGCCCTCAATCGCACCGACTCACGGGCAGCCTCAACTGCAACCCGACCTCGTTGTGCAAGCCGCTGGGCCAGCAGTGCCGGGCTGATCAGCATGCCAAGACCTGATCTCTCGATATGACTAGACATGCCACATCACACATTCATTCGCAGGGGAGACGTCATCATGGCTCGCAATGAGTTTGTCAGTACAAGTATATATGCAATCAATGCCGCTCATCGCCTTGCCTCGCCGGTAGAAAGCTTGTTACAAGCCAAGCGGCCATTGTATTGCGATGTACTGATTGTCGGTAGTGGTTATGGTGGATCATTTGCGGCTATGGAACTGGCTGCTACCGGGCAATCGGTGTGGGTCATGGAGAAAGGACGTGAATATGCCTTGGGGGAATTCCCCGAAACACTGGGCGATTTGCCGGGCCATGTTCAGTATCACCAGCAGGCATCCCGACCTGTGGTTGGCAATCCAGACGCATTGTTTTCATTACAGGTTGGCAAGCATGTGACGGTAGTTACTGGCTGTGGGTTGGGTGGTACGTCGCTGATCAATGCCAGTGTGGCGCTAACGCCGCCTGATCGGGTATTTCAGGATGAACGCTGGCCACGTGCGTTACGTGCAGATCTGACTAATCTAAAAACGTGTTTTGCGGATGCCCACCACTTGCTGGGGACCGTGGAATGGACCGTTGCTGGCCAGACAAGCAAGTATCGCGCGTTACAGCAATTGGCCAAGGCGATTCCAGGTAGTCATTGTCAACCACTCACCCTGGCTATTGCACCTGGCCATCAGGAAAGCACCGCTGGCATGATGCAGGCCAAATGCACTCAATGCGGAAATTGTGTGACCGGCTGCAATGTTGGTGCGAAGAATACGCTGCCGATGAACGTGATTCCGCTGGCTTGCCAGGCTGGTGCCCGCTTTTATACCGGTGCAACCGCACAAACCATTCGCCCGGCAAGGGCAAGTGATCAATATGGTTTAGCAAATGGTGCTCAATGGGTAGTCCAGTTTGCCCGGACGGCGACACTGAAATGCGAGGAAGGTCCCGATGAGTTTGAGATTGTTGCGAAGACCGTGATCCTGGCTGGCGGCAGTCTGGGCAGCACGGAAATCCTGCTGCGATCACAGACTGCCAACACGACTTTTTCCAAACAACTGGGGCGACATTTTTCAGGTAATGGAGATTTCCTCGCATTCGGCTATGCCCAACGCCGTGCTGTCAATGCATTTGGGCACAGTCAGCTGTCTTCTACGCAATTGCAGCAGATTGGCCCGACTGCAGTCGGCATGATCCGCGCAGTTGATCCTGCAATCAGCCCATTAGGGCGATACATCATCGAAGACGGTGCAATCCCTAGTGTACTTGGCCAAATACTGGGCCCTATACTGGCGAACGCGTCGTTGCTGCAGCGGTTCATCAGCGATCAACAACCTGCTTGGTTCGCTCAACACGCCAATGTGGACCCATTGACGGTACATGAGTCGGTATTGGCACATACCCAGGTACTACTGTGTATGGGACAAGACAGCGCCGACGGTGAACTATATCTGGGGCAGCAAGGCATTGATATCGAATGGCCCACCGCGCCGCGACATAGCAGCATCCAACAGTTGCACCACGTTTTGACACAGGCACACCTGAATGGTGGGATGGATGGTGGAGACTATTTGCCCAATCCACAGTGGCGTAATGTACCAGAAGCCTTTGAGCAGATTGTTGGCCAATCCACCACTGGTAGCCTTGTTACTGCCCACCCGCTTGGCGGATGCGCGATGGGCAACAACGCCACGCTAGGTGTGGTGGACCATTTGGGTCGCGTGTTTGATGGCGCCGACCACGCAGGCCTGCAGTTACATCAAGGCCTGTATGTACTGGACAGCGCGATTTTACCCTGCCCGGTCGAGGTCAATCCGTTCATCACTCTGTCTGGCGTGGTACTTCGTGCCGTCCGCATACTGACGGGTCAAACCTATGCAGCCCGCGCCATTCACCCGCCACGCCAACCCTATCGCACATGTATACCTACAGCATCACCCCATGTTCCAGTGCTCCTTTCGTTGCGTGAAACCTTGTTCAACCTCACGCCCATCCTGCTTCCTCCTGACTGGCGGGGCGCAGTACTGGCAGCCCGCACATTTGACCAATTGCAACAACATGCCACAGGGTTGATAGCGCAGATACAGATTGAACTCGATATGCTAGCGTGGCTGGCCAATCCATCCATCGCGCTCCCGGCTACCATCACACTTCATTGTCCAGCTCAAACAAGCACAAGACGAGGCAAAACGGTAGGTGACGGGCCAATCACTGCACCAGCCCTGTTCTCAGGCCACGGGACAGTACGCTTGCTGGCGCTGGATGAACCAATCGATGGCAAACAAGCCAAGGCACGTACTGATCAAGCATTGGCTGCTTTTTTGAAACGGCGCGGGTTACGCGATCTCTTTCTGGCTCCCGGCCAACAGACCATGCGATCACGCTTGCGCAGCTTTCTGCGCATCGCCCGTATCCACAGTCAATGGCGACGAATGGACTATCGATTCACTTTGCTGCCCATCCAGGCTGGGCATGGCAGCCCGCTGATGTTTTCTGGCTTCAAACAGTTAGCCTATCAATCACAAGCCAAAAACCCTTGGACCTCATTACAACAACTGCAAGTGACTTTAACCGCACCGGGAATCACAGGACAGGTCTCGATCAGCTTACAAGTGGATGTGTTAAGGATGCTGCGTCAACATGCGCTCCAGGTCACAGCAGCACGTAATACACCGGTTGCAATGTCAGCTTTGTTGCAGGCTAGCCATCTGTTGATGCGAATAATGTTCGCCACCCATTTTTGGACATTCAGAGGATTACGCTACCGTGCGCTCCGATCAAGCCATCCCGCTCGTATCCAGTCGTTACTATTACGCAATGGACAACACATCGATCCCGTTCGCCATACCTTGCATGTGCCCCGACAAGCTGGCGATGACACCTCACTACCGCTTTCACTGACATGTTATCTACCCGCTTCACGCCATCCCTTACACCCCCCCATTTTGCTGACCCATGGCCTGGCCCATGGTGGCGAAATTTTCACAACCCATCATAGCCCCTGCGCCATGGCAGCGTGGTTTGCAGAACAAGGACGCGTAGTTTGGGTATTTGATCATCGCTATTCGAACCGGACAATGGGAGTGGGGCAATTGGCAGGCTCGCTTGATGAGCTGGCACAATTTGATCTCCCAGCTGCAGTCCGTTTTGTATATGAGCAACACGAAAGCCAACCAATTGACCTGTTTGCCCATTGTATTGGCGCGGCTGGCGTGACCATGGCTGTCCTCAATGGGAGGATATGGGATACATGCAAACAACAATCCATGATTGGCAAATTGGCACTACATGCGGTTCCACCCTGGCCACAACCTTCCACAGGCAATCGCATCATGGCGGCGTTGTTACAGTATGTGGATGAGTTGCTAGGGGCATGGACCTTACAGGCTAGCCCGGGCAGACACCCCGAACAACTGGATCAATGGATCGATCGTTTGGCTGAGTCACTACCATTACCCGATAGCGAGCAACGCCCAAACCGTCCAACTAGCGGCGATGCATTGACCGGCTATGCAACTGCGAATCGGATGGCATTGTTCTATGGCCATCAATGGCGTCAATCCAATCTGACCCCCGCACTACTGACCGCACTACCGCGCATGATGGGGCCGTTGCATCTCGACGTGATCCGTCACATGTTGCAAATTACCGAACGAGGCATGCTGCTTGATCGGTTTGGCAATCCTTGTTACTTACAGACTCCGCGCTTTGCCGAGTATTGGACATTCCCCACGTTACTGGTACATGGCCTGGATAACCAAGTATTCGATGCGCAGGCCAGCATACACAGTGCGCTTGCACTACATCGAATACTGCCGAAAGGACGATCGGTACAGCTGCTTGCCATTCCGCAAGTGGGGCATCTGGATTTGGTATTTGGCAAACATGCGGCGCAGCCCTATCAACCCCATCTCTCGGGTAGTGGCGTATTTCCAGCGTTACAGCAATTCTTCGACGGACAACCACTGTCCATCCCACTGCGCCGCTTAGCTTGGCAACAATTGAAACAGCATGGTAAACAAACGCCACCGCTGGAGCACGTGACCGGCCCGAGCTTTCACTATCGAATTCATGCGGGACGCCAGCTTGAACTGATTAGTTGCATTGAGCAGACCACACTGGCAGCAACCCCACCTATCCCACCTCGCTTGCGTGGTGCTCAGCACAATGGACGTGTCTATGACTACACAGCAGCTTGGGCGCCAACTGTCATACTGCCTGGACAATACTGGCTACTGACTACGCGTGTAGACCCGCTACATCCACCAGTCTCCTTGCAAATTGGTTTACGGCGACGCAAATTGCCAAGGCACCCAGCAGGTAACAAGTCTGACCAATGGGTACAGATCCCATTGCATGGTATGCCCTGGTTCACTCGCTTGATTGGTTATCTGCAAGGCAAACCTCCACGACAATGGCGAATCCTAGCAGCTTCATGCCGATGGCCAGGAACCCCGTTTGAGCGCGAGGCAGTAGACCGGATCTTCGCCGCCATGCTGCAGTTAGCACAACAAGCGCCCGGTGTAGATGGCCTGTGGCTGTTAGGCGACCAGATCTATGCCAACGCAGGGGCAGACGTGCTTCGCTACCGAGAACACAGTGACCGTTACGCTCGGCGCTACCGGGAAGCCTTTGGAGATGGCCAATTGGGCCTGGAGCAATTGGCCTCCCCTCACTTTGCCGCCCTACTGCGTAGCATCCCAACCTGGATGGTGATTGATGATCATGAATTGGAGGACAACTGGCCCGGTCGAGACAAAGGCCAACCGTTCAATGTTCAGGAACGACAGGCAATGGCGGCTGTACTGGCATATCAGCATCGCCAGCTTGGTTGTGAAATCGGGCCACCACCACCACTGGAACAAGTGCGTTATTGGCACGCATTTGAAGTGTGTGGGCTGCCAGCTTTTGCAATCGACACGCGTAGTGAACGTGAGCGCCGACACCGCACCACCTGGCCACGAGCCCGATTACTGGGACAAACACAGTTTCACGCATTGACCACTTGGCTAGAGGAACAACAACGTATCGCTCCTGATCGACCCAAGCTGATTTTGTCCGGTAGCGTATTTGGGTTTCCGCGCCGCCACGAAGTTGATTTTCCGGCAACCTGCGTGGATGCAGACCACTGGCAGGGTTACCCGCGTACTTGGCGGGCCTTGGTTCGCTTCATCGTAAGCCGACAAATCACTCATGTCATATTTGTTTGCGGTGATCTCCATGCCGCAGCTGTAGCCAACCTGACCTTACGTTTTGGTCGCCATTCTCCGGTTCGGGCACACACTGTTGTGTTGTCCGGGTTAAATGCCACACTGCCGTTCGCCAATGCCCGTCAGCATCAATTCATGTTAGATATGCCGGTCAGACTCCCCATGAGTAATCAAACCGTCAGTGTCGATAGTACCTTGCATTGGCTGACAGATGCATATAGACAGTTTGGTTGCATTGATGTTTGCCAGGATACAAGAGGTTGGCAAGTCACCATCTCCATACGCGACCCAATGGGTGTCAAACTGGCTGAAACGCGTTTGTATGATCGGGTTGCTCAAGCGCTAGCCGGGCAGCTTACAAGCGATGTGCCCGTATCAGCGTAGCACTTTGCCTGTCCGCAAATCGATGATAGTGGAAGGTTTTTTGCGACGGCCAGTCTGGCCTGCAACCACATGCACGCGCTTACCGAACGCTCGATGGCATGCACGTGCAGACTTCAATGACACCTGACCTGCCAAATTTGCGCTAGTCGATACCAAGGCCGTGCCAAGTGCCCGACAAACCCCTGCCGCCCCGGGGTGGGCTGTCACTCGAACTGCAATGGTACCGTGACGACCGGTCAACAGTCGATGGGCACGCCTTGAAGCACGCATGATGAAGGTATAAGGGCCAGGCCAAAAACGATCCAGTAAAGCCCGTTCAGCAGCCGTAGGCGATTGAACGAATGGGGCCAGCTGCTCGAAGCTGGCTGCAATCATGATCAATCCCTTATGGGCAGGCCTGCGTTTGAGTCGAATCACACGCTGCACTGCCCGCCATTGCCGCGGGTCACATCCCAGGCCATAACAGGATTCCGTTGCATAGGCGATCACGCCGCCTTGCCTGATTTGCCGGCGCATGGCCGGTAACTCGCCAGCACGTGGTTGGCGCATACAAAACTGATGTTTCAATTTCATCAACGAACAACAACGGCACTTAGTGCCAATTTATCCTTCAAGCGACCGACTGCTTCACGCGCCTGCTGCTCACTGGCAAATGGTCCGATCTGCAACCGGAACATCCCTTCCTTCGAAACGATGTTCACCTTACTATCGTCCGCTTCCTGCCAACCAGTCAGCACTTTTGAGCGCATGGACTCAGCATTGGTCTTGTTTCGAAACACCCCCACCTGTAGAAACACATTGGTGGCCTCGGCTACTTCGCCGGAGACCATGGTCTCCTCGGTCTGGGGAGGTAAAGTCTCGGACAGAATCGGCCCCGTGTCATTCAATACAGCGACGACCGTTTCCGCTTGCTCTGCGACAACTCTAGCACCAGGCCCACGTGGCAATTCGCCACGGCTGGCCAATTCGGTAATCTGATCTGGTGTAATGGCCTCAACCTCGACCTTGGCATGCCCCTTACCGGCATAGCCCAATCGATGCGCCGCCGCATAGGATAAATCCATCAGGCGGCCTTTGTGAAATGGTCCCCTATCATTCACCCTGACCACCACCGATTTGCCATTCTCCAGATTGGTCACCCGCGCATAACTTGGGATAGGCAATGTCGGGTGCGCAGCACTCAAGCCCAACATGTCATACAACTCGCCAGAGCTGGTTCGCTTGCCATGGAACTTACGCCCATACCAAGATGCAGTACCTTGCGCCTTGTAAGTCTTATGCTCTTTCGCTGGCACGTACTCTTCACCAAATCGACTGTAAGGCCGGTTTGCATATTTATGCAACGGCTCGTCTTTGGGCTTTGGCTCCGGGATCTTGTCCAGATCCACATTGATACTATCTGGCGGGCCATCATCCTTGTAATAGGCGCCACCATTCTTGCCGGGTTTGACCGGTTGAGTCGAAGTAGTCGGCGGTAACTTAAATGGGTCGTTCGGCATGGATACCGCGACCGGGGGTTGATTGCCTTGACGTTGCTGTGGGCCACTGAGGCTTGTACAGGCTTGAATCAAAGCAGCAGCCAAACAGATCAGGACATAGCCTGCCCAATGTTCAACTGGTGTGCGTTTCAACTTGGCAAAAAAAGTCCGAGCAATCACGCGAATCCTCCGTTCGTCAAAATACTGCTGGTTGGCGAATTAGTTGGACGGTGGTGTCCGGGTCAACGAGCGGTGCAGGACGCTGCACCTTGACCGTAAATAAAGGCACCGTAGAAAATACGCTACGTAGCCCTGATAAAGCAGTTTTTCAGCTTAGCCGAAAAACCGTAAGAGAATCATAGAGATTAATAACGAGCAGGATTGTTTCACAAACGCGCAAATACGGCAAGTGTTTGATTTTATGTGAATGTCTAAATAGCAGTGAAAGCCTGATGGCACCTAGCTTTGCAGCAATTTTCGATGCGAATGGATACTCATCAGGATGCCAAAGCCTAGACTTAGCGTGACTAAAGCGGTACCGCCATAACTGATCATGGGCAACGGCACACCCACAACAGGCAGAATTCCCGACACCATACCCATGTTCACAAACGCATATGTGAAGAAGCTGAGTGCAATCGCACCAGCCAATAGTCGGCCAAACAGATTGGCTGCACTCGCAGAAATGTATAGCCCCCGGCCAATAATGGCCAGATAAAGTACCAGCAACAAACAGTTGCCAATCAAGCCGAATTCTTCGGCAAATACTGCAAAAATGAAGTCCGTTGTCCGTTCAGGAATGAAATCCAGGTGGGTCTGCGTTCCTGCCAGCCAACCTTTACCAAACACGCCACCCGAACCAATGGCAATTGTTCCCTGAATAGTGTGATAACCATCTCCTAGTGGATCGGCCATTGGGTCCAGCATGGTAGCCACACGTCGACACTGGTAATCGTGAAACACCTGGATGCAGATATCCCAATGCGTCACGAAGTAGATCGCTCCGCTACCCGCCAGTACCAACCCCAGCACCACATACCAGGATAAACCTGCAAGAAACAGGATATAGAAGCTCGCCGCCCCTACCAGAATGGCTGTGCCCAGATCCGGTTGCTTGAGGATCAGCGCTACGGGCAACAGCATCATCATGCCAGCAACAGCAAAATCCTTCATACGCAAAGCAGCTTCCTGCCGGTCAAAATACCAAGCTAACATCATCGGCAAGGCAATCTTCATGATTTCAGAAGGTTGAATGCGTGTAACACCAATGTGAAGCCAGCGGCGGGCGCCATTGACCACATCACCAGCCAGCGCCACTCCGATCAGTAATACCAATCCGACCAGATACAACGGGGGGGCGAACAGCATCATTCGCTGTGGGGATACATTAGCAGCCACCCACATCACAACGACCGCAACCGACATGTTGATCAGTTGTGCCATGATCTTGTCGAAGCTTTGATTGGACGCCGAATACAGGGCCACCAGATTGACTGAAATCAGAATCGTGCCCAGCACCAGTAATGGGCCATCCAGATGCCTGACCAATAATTGCCAGAACTGACGAACGTCGAGTTTCATAATGAGGTTCTCAGTCACCTTCCACCGCAGTTTCAGCCGCTGGCTCGGTCGATTTCTTACCAGCCAGATAAAAATCCAGAACCTGTCGCGCGATTGGGGCGGCAGCTTGCGCACCAAAACCGCCATTTTCCACCAGCACGGCCAACGCAATCTTAGGTTGGTCTGCAGGTGCAAACACCATGTACCAAGCATGGTCGCGCAGATGCTCCTTGGTAGCTGACGCGACGTATTTGGCACCCTTCAGGCTGAATACCTGAGCGGTACCGGTTTTACCGGCTGCGACATAGGCTGCCCCACGAAAAACCGTGGCACCCGTTCCCTCTGTATTCACCCCCACCATACCGCGCTTTACCAGATCGATATTGGACTGTTTCAATGGGATGGTGGACACAGGCTTGGGTTCAATCGCCACCCGTTGCTCACTTACACTATTTTCGATGAAACGAACAATATGCGGTTTGAAAACCACACCATCGTTGGCCAGGATTGCAGTGGCCTGCGCCAATTGCATCGGGGTGTAGTTGTTGTAACCTTGTCCAATCGAGACACTGACGGTTTCACCCAACAACCACTTCTGCTGTTCCTTCTTGCGGAAGCGCTTGGCTTTCCATTCCCGCGAAGGTAGTACGCCAATTTTTTCACCTTCGATATCAATCCCGGTTTTTTGACCAAAACTGAACTGCTTCATGAACTGCGCAATATTGTCGATACCCAGATCATTAGCCAACATGTAGTAATAGGTGTCACAGGACACCACGATCGATTTGTAGAGGTCAACATAACCATGGCCACCCGCTTTGTCATCACGGAACCGGTGATTACCTAACACAAAGTAACCGGGGTCAAGAAATGCTTGATGTGGCGTACGCTTGTTATATTCCAGCGCCGCCAATGCCATGAACGGCTTGAAAGTGGAGCCTGGTGGGTAGGTTCCCTGCAGTGCACGGTTGTTCAACGGTCGGTCGGGTGATTCGTTCAACTCTTTCCAGGATTGCGGATCGATTCCATCTACAAACAGGTTCGGGTCATAACCAGGTTGAGATACCAATGCCAATACCCCGCCTGTGGCCGGTTCAATCGCTACCAATGCACCGCGCCGCTTCCCAAATGCCTTTTCGGCAACCTTTTGAAGCTCGATATCGATCGATAACACCAGATTGTTGCCTGCAATGGGTGCTTTGGTACGCAGAGTACGCACCGCCCGGTTGGCAGCATCTGTTTCAACCTCGGCATAGCCGGTAATGCCATGTAGCTCACGCTCATAACTTTGCTCGACCCCAGCCTTGCCAATGTGATCAGTACCCTTGTAATCCTTTTCTTCGTCGCGTTCCTTAATCCGCTGCATATCTGCGGTGTTGATACGACCGATATAACCAAGAAAATGTGACCCTACCTCACCTTGCGGGTACTGACGGAACAAACGGGCATTGATTTCGACGCCGGGAAAACGCCAGCGATTGGCCGCAAATTTGGCAACCTCCTCATCACTCAACCGCACCTTGATTGGCAAGCTAGCGAAGTTTTTGTTTTCTTCCTGAAGCTTTTTGAAACGCTTACGATCTTTGGGCGTGATTTCGACCAGACTGGAGAGTGCGTCAATCGTCGCATCCAGATCTTTTACCTTGCTAGGAGTAATTTCGAGTGTGTATGCCGAATAGTTGTTTGCCAGTATGACACCATTGCGATCCATGATCAGGCCGCGAGTGGGTGGCACCGGCAGAATCGAGATACGGTTGGATTCCGCCAGTGTCCGATAGTGTTCGTGCTGCAACACTTGTAACCAGACGAATCGCACTACCAAGCCGCCAAAAGCAATCAACACCACCAGCACCGCCATCAACAGGCGGAACTGGAATCGATTCCGCTCGCGGGCGCTATCCCTAAGTACCGCTGGACGATTCATAACGCTCTTTGACAGCCCGACGCTGTGGCAACTGCAATCCGGTAACACACAACGGCCACAACAGGGCACCGGTGATACTGGACAGGAAGTAACCCAAGCCAATGAAACTGGCTCCACCCACCATGCGCAACACCACCATCATCACCTGCGCCAGTAATATCAAACTGAACACATGAGCTGCCTGCTGCCACACGTTTTGCATGGACAGGCGTCGTGAGAACTGCACTGACAAGTAGCAAATGACAATGTAGGCCAAGGCATGCTGACCAAACACGTTGGCATCTGCGATATCCATGACTAGGCCAAAAATGAAAGCAAAGCTTAGCCCAATCTTGCGTGGCTGGTGAGAACACCAATAGATCAGCAACAACAGCACAAAATCAGGCTGCAGGGTAACGGTCTTGTTACTCCACGGAATGAAATTGAGTGTAAAGGCAATGATGAAGGTAAATGTGATCCAACCATTGCTGACGGGCCGTAGAATCTGCCTTGGCGTCATTGAGATGGGCATTACTGCTCCCCCTTTCGCTGCTTCTTGCCCTTAGGCTCTGGCGGTGTTTCTGGCAGCGGCGGAAGCTCACGCTTTTCCTTCATAATCAATAAATAACGATGTTTATCGACATTACCAGCAGGACGACAAATGATTCGGGCAAAGTTGGATGCCCCCGTCTTGTCGACCGTCAGCACCACGGCAACCGGCAATCCTGGTGGATAGGTACCATCAATGCCGGAGGTAACCAATACATCGCCAGCACGGATATCGGCATTCAACGGCATGAACCTCACTTCCAGCTCCGAGGCGTGGCCCGTACCAAACACAATCGAACGTAACCCATTACGCTGCACCTGAACCGGTACTGGCTGTCCCTTCTCGGTCAGCAAGGTTACTTCACTGACCAACTCGTGGACTCGCGTCACCTGGCCCAATACACCCGCATCATCAATCACCGGTTGCCCCAGCAGTACCGCATCACGTGAACCACGGTTGACAATTACTTTGCGGGTAAAGGGATCACGGCCAGCATAAAGGATTTCTGCAAACATGGTCTGCCCAGACAACTGATTGGCAGTGCCTAGCAAACCTCTCAGCCGGTCGTTCTCTGACTGCAACTCACGCATGCGCAGCAGTTGGGCATTGGCTTCAAGCTGCTGATTATGCAAACGTTCATTTTCAGACCGCAAACGGGCCTGATCAGACAGGAAATCGGATACCCGGTGTGCGGCAGTGATTGGCGTAGTTGCCACTACCTGCAACGGGTAAAGGACGACAGAGACTTTTTCCCGTACCACATCCAATACACGGTAACGGCTATCAATGACCAATAAAGCCAGTGACAACAAGCCATAAATGACCAGTTTGGTCTTAGGGCTGATACCCCGGATGAAGAACGGTGGTGCTTGATGCTCCATAACCGCCCGCGTGCGCCCCTACGTGTCGATTGCAGCTAAAGACAAGGCCCGCTCGGTCTCGCGACAGGCGGGCTTTGGAGTGATTGTATGACGTCTGGCGCTTAGTCGTTGGTGAAAATGCTACCGACAGTATCCATTTTTTCCAATGCCTTGCCAGAGCCTCGCACCACGCAGGTCAGCGGGTCGTCGGCCACAATGACCGGCAAACCGGTTTCTTCCATCAACAAACGGTCCAGATCGCGCAACAGTGCACCACCACCGGTCAGCACCATACCCTTCTCGGCGATGTCCGCACCCAATTCCGGGGGAGTCTGCTCCAGTGCTTGCTTCACCGCAGAAACAATCTGGTTCAATGGTTCGGTCAAGGCTTCCAAAATTTCGTTGGACGAGATCGTAAACGAACGCGGGATACCTTCTGCAAGGTTACGGCCTTTCACTTCCATTTCACGTACTTCGGCGCCAGGAAAGGCAGAACCGATACGTTTCTTGATCTCTTCCGCCGTAGTTTCACCGATCAGCATGCCGTAGTTACGGCGGATGTAGTTGATGATCGATTCATCAAACTTGTCACCCCCCACGCGGACCGAGCTGGCGTACACGATACCTCCTAGCGAGATCACACCCACTTCGGTTGTACCACCACCGATATCCACCACCATCGAACCGGTTGGCTCCTCCACTGGCAGGCCAGCACCCATTGCGGCAGCCATTGGCTCCTCAATCAACGCCACCTTACGGGCGCCAGCGCCGAGTGCAGATTCCTTAATCGCACGGCGTTCTACCTGAGTTGAACCGCAGGGAACACAGATGACGATACGGGGGCTGGGGGAGAACAACTTGGAGGGGCTGACTTTACGAATAAACTGTTTGAGCATCTGCTCAGTGATCGTGAAGTCAGCAATCACGCCATCCTTCATTGGGCGGATCGCGGAGATGGAGCCGGGTGTACGACCCAGCATCTTCTTCGCTTCCAAGCCAACGGCCAGGATGTGTTTTTTGGCGTTGGGGCCGCCTTCTTGCAAGATCGACACTACGGACGGCTCATCGAGCACAATGCCTTTACCCAGCACATAGATCAGGGTGTTGGCCGTACCGAGGTCAATCGCCAAATCATTCGAGAAGTAACCGCTAAAAGAACGCAACATGACAAAATTCCGAGATTAACTGGTCGCAATCAAAGCCTGCGGGCGTTGCATATGACGCCCCGAGGCGACATTCGGTTCAACGGCCGAGAAAAATTCCTGTTTTCCGTAACTTGAGACCAGCCACACCATGATATGCACCGTTATCGGTGTCGGAACGAGCGAGCGGCTCGTGGTATGGCGGCACTTGGGTCTAGCAAGCGGTGTATGATACCTTAGCACCAGTGAACAATTAAAGCTGTATTGAGAGGAATTTATGTCGCTTTCGCTCGACGATGTGAAGCGCATCGCCAATTTGTCGCGACTGGACGTCAGCGAGGCCGAGGCAGAACAAGTCCTGGCCAAGCTTAACGGCATTTTTGGACTGATCGAAGAGATGCGCGCGGTGGATACCACAGGTGTGGCGCCAATGAGTCACGCCCAGGATGTCTACCTGCGTTTGCGTGAGGATGCCGTGACCGAAACCGATCGCCGCGACGCGTTCCAGGCAGTTGCGCCCCAAGTGGAAGCCGGTCTATACCTGGTACCCAAGGTAATCGAATAAGCCATCTCACCCTAATCTGACATGGTATGTCTCCGTCGCGAATATATCCGCAGCGGACTTGAGGGTGACTTTGACGAAGAACACAGCATGATTGAATCCAGCCTAAAGCAACTTTCAACGGCCTTACAGACCAAGCAGATTTCAAGTGTCGAACTGACACAGCTGTTTTTGGATCGCATCGCCGCATTGAACCCGGCACTGAATGCCTACATTACCGTCGATCCAGCCAAATCGCTGGCGATGGCTGCTGCTGCAGATGCCCGCCTTGCTACAGGGAATGCCGCACCATTGACCGGTATTCCAATCGCACACAAGGACATCTTCTGCACCGAAGGTTGGCTGACTACCGCCGGCTCAAAGATTCTGTCCAATTTTGTATCGCCCTATAACGCCCATGTGATTGAACAATTCAACACTGCTGGCGGCGTGATTCTGGGCAAATTGAATATGGACGAGTTCGCCATGGGCTCATCCAACGAGAACAGCCACTATGGCCCGGTAAAAAACCCTTGGGATCACAAAGCGGTTCCTGGTGGTAGCTCTGGCGGTTCCGCCGCCGCAGTCGCTGCCCGGTTGACGCCTGCTGCCACCGCCACCGATACAGGCGGCTCCATCCGCCAACCAGCTGGATTCTGTGGCGTTACCGGCATCAAGCCGACTTACGGCAATGTATCCCGCTACGGCATGATCGCCTATGCATCCAGCCTGGACCAAGGCGGCCCAATTGCCAAAACAGCTGAAGACTGCGCGCTGATGTTGAATGTCATGGCCGGCTTTGACATGCGCGACTCAACCAGCCTAGATCGCGCCAAGGAAGATTACACCCGTGAATTAGGGCAACCTTTGACCGGCTTGAAGATCGGCCTGCCGAAGGAATACTTTGGCGACGGTTTATCCAGCGATGTAGCTGCCGCTATTGAAACAGCCGTGGCCGAATACAAGAAGTTGGGTGCAGAGGTTGTTGAAGTCAGCTTGCCACGCAGCCGTCTGGCCATTGCATCGTATTACGTGATTGCACCTGCCGAAGCCTCAAGCAACTTGTCGCGTTTCGACGGCGTTCGTTATGGGCATCGTGCAGCGGAATATGGCGACCTCAACGACATGTACAAGAAATCCCGTGCAGAGGGATTCGGTACTGAGGTGAAACGCCGCATCCTGACCGGCACCTACGTACTGTCGCATGGTTACTACGACGCCTACTACATCAAAGCCCAACAACTACGCCGTCTGATCGCCAATGACTTCCAAGAAGCACTGAAGTACTGCGATGTCATCATGGGCCCGGTTGCACCGACGGTCGCGTGGAATCTGGGTGAGAAAGCCGATGACCCGGTCGCGATGTACCTGGCAGATATCTACACCCTGGCAATCAACCTGGCAGGCTTGCCTGGCATGAGTGTCCCAGTTGGTTTTGGCGCACAAGGTCGTCCGGTTGGGCTACAAATCATCGGCAACTATTTCGCCGAAGCGAAGATTCTGAATGTCGCTCATCAGTATCAACAAGTAACCGACTGGCACTTGAAAGCCCCTGCGCTGTAATGCCGGATTAGCAAGGATTGACCATGACACTGCATACTTGGCTTGCCTTCTTTGTCGCCTGCTGGCTGATCAGCCTGTCACCCGGTGCAGGCGCCATCAAGTCGATGAGCACAGGCATGCGTTATGGTTACCGCAAGGGTTTGTACAACATCGTTGGCTTGCAACTGGGCGTAGTGTTTTTGGTCGCCATTGTGGCAGCCGGGCTGGGCGCCGTATTGGCAGCCAGTTCCATGGCATTCACCGTCATCAAATGGGTTGGTGTGGCTTACCTGATCTGGCTGGGTATTCAACAATGGCGTGCTGAAGCCAAGCCGATGGAATTTGAAACTGACCACGGTGCGTCGCCACGGCAATTGATACTGGAAGGGTTTCTGGTCAATGCCAGCAACCCTAAAGGCATCATCTTCATGTTGGCGGTGTTGCCACAGTTTATCGACCCGCATGCCCCGCAGTTACAGCAGTATGTTATTTGCGCGGCCAGTCTGGTGTTTACCGATCTGGTCGTGATGAGCGGCTATACCTTGTTGGCCTCCAAAGTATTGAGCGCGTTGCGTGAACCGCACCATGTGACTTGGCTGAACCGTACCTTCGGCAGTTTGTTTGTCGGTGCTGGTGTGCTGTTGGCCACCTTCAAACGTAGCGCATAACCAATTGAACCGGAATTGAGAACACAACCATGAAGTGGGAAGTCGTCATCGGTCTGGAAGTCCATACCCAGCTCTCGACCCAATCCAAAATTTTCTCGGGCAGCTCGACTGCCTTTGGCGCCGAACCCAACCGTCAGGCCAGTGCGGTAGACATCGCCTTGCCAGGCGTATTGCCAGTGCTGAACCGTAGTGCCGTGGAGCGAGCCATTCAGTTTGGTTTGGCCATTGGCGCCAAGATCAATCAGAAGTCGATCTTCGCCCGTAAGAATTACTTCTACCCTGACCTGCCCAAAGGCTATCAAATCAGCCAATTTGAGCTGCCAGTTGTAGAAGGCGGTTCGCTGACCATTCAGGTAGGCGAACAGGAAAAAACCATCAACCTGACCCGCGCGCATTTGGAAGAAGATGCTGGTAAAAGCCTGCACGAAGACTTCCACGGTATGTCAGGCATCGATTTGAACCGTGCCGGCACACCCTTGCTGGAAATTGTCTCCGAGCCGGAAATGCGTTCCGCCGCCGAGGCCGTAGCCTACGCCAAGCAACTGCACAGCTTGGTAACTTGGCTGGGTATTTGTGATGGCAATATGCAGGAAGGCAGCTTCCGTGTAGATGCCAACGTATCGGTTCGCCCTGAAGGCCAGAAAGAGTTTGGCACTCGCCGCGAGATCAAGAACCTGAACAGCTTCAAGTTCCTGCAACAGGCGATTGAATACGAAGTTCAATGGCAGATCAACGAGATTGAAGACGGCCGCAAGATCGTGCAAGCCACCGTGCTGTTTGACCCCGCCACCGGCAAGACCCGCATGATGCGGACCAAGGAAGATGCACACGATTACCGCTACTTCCCAGATCCCGATCTGCTGCCGTTGTATATCGACGATGCCTGGATCGAACGCATCAAAGCTGCGTTACCTGAATTGCCTGCGGCCATGAAACAACGGTTCATGGCGCAATTTGGCTTGCCTGCTTATGACGCCACCACATTGACTGCAACCAAAACCATGGCTGCCTTCTTTGAAGCAACCGTAGCCGCCGGTGCAGACGCCAAACTGGCTGCCAACTGGTTGATGGGCGAAGTTTCCGCCACCCTAAACCGCGAAGAAAAGGAACTGGCCGACTGCCCGCTGACACCTACCATGCTGGCCGGGCTGATCAAGCGCATCAGCGACAACACGATCTCCAATAAGATTGCGAAAGACGTGTTCGCCGCAATGTGGGCTGGCGAAGGCGATGCCGATGCCATCATCGATGCCAAAGGTTTGAAGCAAGTTACCGACACTGGCGCCATCGAAGCCATCATCGATGAAGTATTGGCAGCTAATGCCAATATGGTGGCCGAATACAAATCCGGCAAGGACAAAGCCTTCAATGCATTGGTTGGCCAAGTCATGAAAGCCAGCAAGGGCAAGGCCAACCCAGCTCAAGTCAATGAATTGATGAAGAAGAAACTGGGTTAAGTGGTTTCTGACTGAGTCAGTCGCAAAAAACGCCAGGTTCCGGCGTTTTTTGTTTGGTGCGCCTTACATCGTCGCGTTTAATTCAAACTCACTTCTGACAAGACTCAGCGACTTGGTTTTGGATAAGCTGGTAAGCGAAACCTGTATAAAGCTACGGGCAGTTTAGGGAATAACGTCACATAGGTTTTGTTTGTAACGGAGAACCTGTTCAAGACCTGTCATAAGCAGCACATGCCATCGGCCTCAGAGCGAAAAACATTGTGCAAGTTCAACATCTAGTGAATACCGTGTCAGAGCCAATATCCGCAACAATCACGCATAATATGCTTGCACATGATGTGCCTCCAACACTGACAAATCAGTTAAGGCTTTAAGCAGTCCAATTCCAACCACACCACCATAGATGTGAAGATCACCAAGATAGATTACTTTCACATGATGGCATTGCTTACCCGTTAATTGTAGTTGGCCGGATCGATTGTTAACGAGTCCTTATGCTGTTTAGCTCGTGAGGAGGTCGATTTGTCTGTCGATACGGTGGTGGGCAAAGAGATGGTTTGATTGAACTTCGCAGATTTCAAGGCTGCCTCCAGCACCACCATGACCGCCAGCGCTTGTTCAGGCGGGACCGGATTGGCACCGCCTTGCTGAATGGAATCGGCAATACCTTGGTAATAGTGGCGATAATCACCGGAGGGAACGGGTAGTAACTCGACGGCACCGCTTTCACCCAGATACAGGGTGCCATGCAGTGGATCTAAGCCCCAGTCCATACAACCGGGTTGCTGACCATCCCGCAGACTATCCTCCTGAGTATCCAGGCCGAATTTGGTCCAACTGGCCAAGGTGCCGTGTGCCGCGAAGCGTGGCATGCCACCCGCGACCAAAACCGATGCCTGGAGTACGATTTGCCTGCGGCCATAGTCCAGCACCACATGAACCCAGTCAGTAGCGACAGCCCCCGGCCTTAATTTGGCCAGTCTGGCGGTGACGCTTTGTGGCATACCGAACAGTTGTAATGCCTGATCGATCAAATGCGGCCCCAGGTCGTACCACAGGCCACCACCGGGCTGATCCTGTTCCCGCCAGCGGTGACGTACCTCCGGGCGGAAGCGATTGAAATTGGATTCCAGGTGAACCACGTTCCCTAATCGCCCACTTGTGATCACTGCCTGCAAGGCGAGAAAATCGCTGTCCCAGCGCCGATTATGAAACACGGACAACAGACGATGACGGAATCTGGCTTCAGCCAGCAGGGCTTCAGCTTCAGCAACCGTGAGGGTAAACGGTTTGTCGATCACCACGTGCTTGTTGGCTTGCAATGCCTGCATGGCCAACGATGCATGGGAATCGTTCGGGCTGGCAATTACCACCAAGTCGATGTCTGGATGGTTAAGCGTAGCCAATGGTGAGCTATCCACCACCACCAATGGGTAGTCGGCCAAGACTTTTGCAGGTTGGCTGGATGCAACCCTGGACAACGTCATGGCTGAAATCGACTGAATCAACGGCGCATGGAAGGTTTTACCCGCAAAGCCATACCCAATCAGGCCAACACGTAATGGATTGGATATCATCGTCAGGCAGCCTCGACAGTGGTCAGGTGGAGTGTGGAAGGGAACGACTGCCAAGCAGGTGCCCGGTCACAATACAACCGTTGGAAGTTGGTCAGATCCGCAACAGCATGAGGTTCAACCCGGTCAAACTTCATATGATCCAGCACCAGCCATTGCTCTGCACTGCTGCGAATCAGTTCTCGCTTAACTTCTGCATCGGCTTGATCGGTTGCAGTAACGCCACATCGAGGATGGAGAGCGCAAGCACCGAGAATGGCAATATCCGCGCGAAAATTGCGGATGGTTTCGATGGCAGATTGCCCATGAAACAACCGTTGCCGCGGATCCCACAAACCACCCGTCAAGATGAGGGTGATATCCGGTTTGATGGACAATACGTTGGCAATATCCAGCGAATGGGTCAGCACCGCGGCGGGCCCCGTCAGTGCCTGAGCCACCGCCAGCACCGTAGTTCCTGCATCCAGCATCAGGCGGCTACCCGGCGGAATCTGTTCAGCAACCGCTCGCCCCAGTGCAGTTTTGACCTCAGGAACCAATTGCTGACGTGCTTCACGGCTCATGGCTGGCACGTCCAACAACACTGCACCGCCATGTGTTTTCAATAGCAGACCTTGCTTGGCCAACTGCTGTAAATCCCGACGGATGGTGTCATCAGATACTTCAAGCCAACGCGCCAGGTCACCCACACTTACCCGGCCTTCATCGGTCAATCGTTGCAGGATCACCTGCTGTCGTTCTGCTGTAAACATCTGGCCATGATGCGGCATTGATCGAAATTTTGCAAATATTTGCGGCTTTATGTATAGAAAACCGCAAATATGTACAAATAGACGCACATATCAGCATATGGAGTCAGCTTGATTATGCTAGGTATGAAGGTTGTTGAAATGAAGAATGAAACAGTAGTGGACAGGTTTTGCCGCAGGTGTCGGCAAATTTGATGAGCACGTCAAGCACGCCCATCATGCATTGACATACGGGGGCAACGATGCATGCATCACATGCATCGCGATTGGTGTTACAACATCATGCAGATAAGGTTAATAGCGAATATGCAAGACACGGTATAAGGCTGCCAATGTCCAGGCGGGGCCAATCAGCAGAAACTGCAGGTCTTTGAAGAAGGAAGGCTTCTTGCCTTCTATCTGGTGCCCGACAAACTGCCCAATCCAGGCCAGGACAAACACGATAATGGATAGCCACAGAATGTTCATTCCCGCCAATTCCAGCACACCCAGCAATGCCAACATAGCACAACACATGATTGCCATGCCCAACGCCATGATCCACGATAACCACAGGTAAAACAGCAGCCCCAGCAAGAATGCGAACGTTGCCACATTGCCATACCCTACTCCACCGATCAGGATGGAATGACGCATGACATCAGGCACCGGAATGCTCCACAGTAAACCGAACACAGTAAAAACAATGGTTGGCACACAGATTTTATGAATCAGGATGTTGACTGGGTTTTGGTGGCTTTCGCCATAACTGGCAAGCCATTCGTTCAGCGTCATGGTGTGTCTCCTTGAGTATCCGGGCGTTAACGCCTCTTTCCATGCAGTTGTATGGTCATTATCAAACACTTGGTATGATCATTGACCTGACAAGCTGCCTGTTTTAACTATAGCGTCACTTGCTCACATCAACACCTCATGCCCACTACACCAACCATCACAGTTGCGATCAGCTGGATTCACAGCATCGTGGATGCCGCGGCAGTTCATGGCATGACGTTGGAGCAGCTTTGCCAAGCGGCGAACCTACCCCTCGCATTGTTCCAACAATCACCGGGACGCCTGCCAATCGATCAGGTCGTCGGCAAATGGCAGGCAGCAGCAACGCTAAGCCATGACCCATTGTTCGGCCTGCACATGGGCGAACAGATCAAGCCTGCCAGTTTCATTATCGTAGCGTTTACCTTGCTATCTACCGCCACGCTCCGTGACACCATTCGGCACATGCAGCGCTACCAGCGCCTGATCAGTGACGCGGCCCACTTGCAGTTGATGGAATCCGACCCATGCAATTGGCTGGTCTACCATCTGTCAGGAAATAATAGTTGCCTTACATAACTAAAATAAAACCTTTACGTGTGCTCTGTCAGGGCTATGTTGAAGTAGCACTCTGACGGAGTAATGTCATAGCAAAACGCCGCTATTTCTTGGGAGCGCCGGCTTTCAGCAGCAAGGCGGTGTAACACTTCCAGCTTGAACTCACACGTGTAATGTCGAATTTGGCGGCAAGGATTTTGTATCCTCCCTTGCCAGAAAGATACTCCCGGACCACCTTCCGTTTGAATTTAACGTCGAATGTCTTCATGAAACCTCCCAGGTTGTCTCCAACTACTGGAGGACAGTTCAAACCCAAGAGCGATGCAGTAACAGCATGCTGTTCAACGTCTTGGATGATTAGCAGGCAATCAACAGTATCGCTGGTTCCGATTTGTAGCTGTTCATGCGCTTCGAATCGCATTTCGGCCCGGCCTATGGGGGACCTGCTGACGGCATTACCGACATCAGCACACTTCATCCAGCAAAACTATCTAAGCAGGAGGTATTTACGGATAGCTTGAATTACGAGCCAGATCCACTTAGTTAAAATTATGATTTTGACATGTAGAAATAGAACATGTCCGTGCCCACCAGGGCGGGATCGAACTTTCATTTGGCATGGAAGTTAGGCTCGCGATGAATCGCCGAGTTGGGGAAAGCGCCCAAAACCCCCAGCTGATTTATGCTAAAAGCGTACTTTCACT